>CAYTVP010000375.1:3273-4603 GCA_964441675.1 uncultured Solibacteraceae bacterium
TCGCTCGATGAGTTCGTCTGGACACAGTTGCACCACTATTCCGAGGTCCTGCTGGTTTCAGAGCAGCAATCGGAGTTCTGTTCCGTTGAAGGAACAGAACACAAAAGCATGACCAAGGATCATGGCTCGGTAGCGATCTCTGCCTCCGATGACCGCTTCAACCAACACGTCTTCGCCCTAACCTATGTTCTGCTGCTGCTGGCCGCGCCGGTAACTTATATCGGAATCTTGCAAGCGGCAATCTGCGACGGACTCGGGGCGGGTGCCTTCCTATCCAATTTGCCGGCCGCGGGTTTTCTCCTGGGAGCTGCGGTTCCGCTAATCGTCTCGTGGCTTGCACCTAATCGCCAAGACAAGACCTTGGCCGCGGGAGCATACACAGCTTCGGCGACGAGTATTGCATTGGTGGCGGTAACGCTCGCATTTGAGGCACCTAGATCGGTGATACTAGGCGCAATCCTTCTACAGGACTCGCACAAGGAGTGAGCGCGAATTCCGTGTGCTCCGAAGAATCTTCAGCGTTGCAGTCAAGAAGAAGCTAGCCCCAGTGAATCCTTGCTCTGTGGTTGAATTCCCGGTGATGGTCAAAGGTTTGTTCCGGCCGCACTACATGACGTGGTCGGAGCAGGCCCAGATCGAAAAGCACGCACCTGCTTACCTGCGGAACGTGATCCGAATCATCACCGAGACCGGTCTTAGGGTCTACAAGGAACTGGCCTGCATGACAAAGGACCAGGTTGACATCGCAAACAAGGTGGTGTTCATCAAAGATTCGAAGACGCCAACGGGGATCTCCGAAGTTCCACTGACCGACATCGCACTCGAAGCTGTTCAAGACCAGATGAAGTTAGCAGGCCCAGGTCCGTGGCTCTTTCCAAGTTCGCGCAAGCCGACGGAGCACCAGGTTGACTTCAAGAAGACTTGGGAGAGGACACTCCGCCGGGCTGGCGTGCCACGTTTTCGTCTCTATGACCTGCGGTCGACGTACGCCACTCGGCTGAGTGCCGGTGGAGTGGCCGACGAGTGGGTTACGCAAATGCTCCGTCAGTCGGACGCGAAGGTATTCAAGAAATACTCACAAATGAAGCTGCAAATGCAGCGCGAAGCTCTGACGCGCATGAATCGATACGCTGGTGATTCCGGGACGACGGAACATTTTGATACGGAGGACAGCAAATGAACCTGTTTTGATACGGTTCTGATACGTTTACGCTATTTCCGTAGGAGCAGAAAATGCTTGGAGATCCGGAAGCAACAGAAAACAAAAAGTGGGGAATGGTGGGCGCGCAGGGACTCGAACCCCGGACCTCCTGCGTGTGAAGCAGGCGCT
>CAYTVP010000376.1:0-4601 GCA_964441675.1 uncultured Solibacteraceae bacterium
AAGTCCGTCGACATCTTGTCGATTTCGTCCAGCATGAAGACGGGATTCTTCGTTCCAGCCTTCTTCATCATCTGAAGAATCTGACCGGGCAAGGCGCCGATATAAGTACGCCGGTGGCCGCGGATCTCCGCTTCATCGCGAACGCCGCCCAGCGACAATCGCACAAACTTACGGCCGGTGGCCTGAGCAATAGACATCCCCAACGAAGTCTTGCCGACACCCGGAGGGCCGACAAAGCAAAGGATGGACCCCTTCGGGTTCTGTACCCGGCGGCGGACAGCCAGAAACTCGAGGATGCGCTCTTTGATTTTCTCAAGCCCGTAGTGGTCGGACTCAAGCACCTCTTTGGCGAAATTCAGGCTGCGAATTTCCTTGGATTTCTTCTTCCAGGGCACCGCCAGCAGCCAGTCCAGATAGTTGCGGGAAACAGTTGATTCCGCCGACATCGGCGGCATATTCTCCAGCCGCTTCAGCTCCTGTAGAGCCTTTTCCTTCGCGTCGGCCGTCATCCCGGCGGCTTCGATCTTCTTTTTCAGCTCGTCGAATTCGCTCTTCTCGCCGCGGCCCAGCTCCTTCTGAATTGCCTTGATCTTCTCGTTGAGGTAGTACTCTTTTTGCGCCTTCTCCATCTGCCGCTTTACGCGGCCCTGGATCTGGCGATCGACATTCAACTTCTCGATCTCGATGTCGAGCATGTCGGCGATTCGCGTCAGGCGCTCCACGGGATCGAAGATCTCGAGGATTTCCTGGCGTTCCTCAATCGTCAGCTGCAGATTCGCAGCCACCGTGTCGGCCAGCTTGCCAGCGTCATCGCCGCGGATTGCGGCCACCATCGATTCGTAATTGAGGTTCTGGCTCAGCTTGACGTATTGCTCGAATAACTGCTGAACACGGGCAATCAACTCATCGAGTTGCGGGCCGCCCTCCACCCGGTACCCCTGGGTCTTAACCAGCGCCTGGAAAAAGCCCTCTTCATCATTGACCGAGACGACTTTCCCCCGCTCCAGGCCCTCTACCAGCACCTTGATATTGCCGTCGGGCTGTTTGAGGCTTTGAACGATGTTGGCGATGGTGCCGACCTGGTGAATCTCATCCGGCCGCGGCTCGTCCACCGATGCGTCGTGTTGTGTCGCGAGAAAGATTTTCTTTTCACCCGCCAGTGCCTCTTCGAGCGCGCGGACACTGGAATCGCGACCGACCACGAACGGGGTCATCATGTGGGGGAAAATGACCACATCGCGAATCGGCATCATCGGAAGCCGTTTAGTCTCGGATTTATCTTTGGTGGTCAACATGGGAGTCTCTAATAGAGTGGGATGGCGAGCGAGTCGCGCCGGTTTCGAACGGAATACTACGACGAACCGTTAGCCGGCTTTTTCGAGCAGGGCTAGACTGATCTTCTGCGAGAGTACCATTTCCTTGGTCACAAGGAACTCGCGGACCTTCTTATACGACGGCAGGAAGTACATCAGATCGAGCATGAGCTCTTCCAATATCATGCGCAGCCCGCGAGCGCCCACTTTGCGCTCCAACGCCAGCCCAGCTATTGCCTCCAGCGCATCGTCATTAAATTTTAGTCTAACATTCTCGAACTCAAACAACTTCTGGTACTGACGAATGATCGCATTCTTCGGTTTGGTGAGAATCTGAACCAACGCTTCCTTCGAAAGATCCTCAAGCACCGCCACTACTGGCATACGGCCGATAAACTCCGGGATGAAGCCAAACCGGATGAGGTCAATCGGCTGCGTTTGCTGTAGCAGCTCAAAATCGCGCTTCTGCGGGCTGGCCAGAGTGGCCGCGCTGATGCGGGTTGTCCGTTGATTTTCGTCTTCCGAACTAAACCCGATTGCCCGCTTTCCGACACGCCGTCCAATTACCTTTTCAAGACCAATGAACGCACCGCCCAGGATGAAGAGAATATTGGACGTATCGACAGGCGTAAATTCCTGATGGGGATGCTTTCGCCCTCCCTGCGGAGGAACATTCGCCACCGTACCTTCCAGAATCTTGAGCAGCGCCTGCTGAACACCCTCGCCCGAGACATCCCGGGTAATCGAAGGATTCTCGTCCTTGCGGCCAATTTTGTCGATTTCGTCGATGTAGATAATGCCCTGCTGGCAGCGCTGCACATCCCAGTCGGAGTTTTGCAGCAACCGGAGAATAATATTCTCCACGTCTTCGCCTACATATCCCGCCTCGGTGAGAGTGGTAGCATCGACGATCGCAAACGGCACGTCGAGAATACGAGCCAGCGTCTGAGCCAGCAGCGTCTTGCCGGTACCCGTTGGGCCGATCAGCAGAATGTTCGACTTCGACAGCTCGACATCTGTCGTACGCTGCCGGTTCATCTGAATTCGCTTGTAGTGGTTGTACACCGCCACGGCCAGCTTCTTTTTTGTCCCATCCTGGCCGATGACATACTGGTCCAGATATTCCTTTAGTTCGAGCGGCTTAGGGAGTTTATTCGGTGCTGGATGAGTAGCTTCGGCCTTGTCGTCCTCAAGGATCGAGTTGCAGACAGCGATGCATTCGTCACAGATGTAAGCTCGAGGATAGTCGCTCGGGCTGGAGATCAGCTTGCCAACAACCTCTTGGCTTTTGTGACAGAACGAACAGCGGAGCGAATCGTCGGACGTGTTTCGCTTCAATCAGTACACTCCCAAGCAGCAGGCAATCCCCATAACTTGCGGCTCCCGGTGAGGCCAGTCACAGTATACCAGTAATTGCACAGGCGGTTTTATCTCTATCCGAAGCACAGAACTTGCTTTAGGACTCAGCGGAAGCCTCCTCTTCTCCCGCCGGAGTTTCCGGAGGCGGAGCCACTTTGCGGGATTTATCGAACAGGAAGTTAAGGGTTTTTTCCGTCCTGATCCGGGAAGCGATCGTCCCGATTCCCCCGCTTTTTTCGAGCCTCAGCCGGACGGCCGCGGGTGCCTCACGCTCGGCGCGGGCAATCCGCTGCACTTCCTTATCGATGTCGTCCTGGATCGCGCCAATACCTTCCCGCTCGGCGATCTTATCGAGCAGGAGTGACGCGCGAACATCCCGGGCGGCGCGATCTTTCTGAGATTCCTTGAGCTTATTCCAATCCAGCTTGATGTCCTTGATGTCGGCACCCTGGGCGGCAAGAGCGCGAAGATAATTCTCCGTCTGCATCTCGATCTGCCGATCGATATACGATTCTGGAATCGGAAAATCGTGCGAATCGACAAGCTTGTCGAGAATCGCTCCGCGCGCTTTCTCCTGGGCGGACATCTCCTTCTCGCGAAGCAGCGATGTCCGGACTGCATCCTTTACCTCGGCAAGGTTGGCGAACCCGCCGATCTCCTGGCCGAAGTCGTCGTTCAACTCGGGAAGTTCCTTGCGGCGGATTTGCTTCAAGGTCAACTGGAACTGAACGCTCTTACCGGCCAGCTTGGGCTCGCCGTAGTCTTCCGGATAAGTGACTTCGATTTCCTTGTTTTCGCCGGGCGACATACCCCGAAGATTTTCGCTGAAGGCAGCGAATGTATCCGGGTCGCCCACCTGAATCACCATTTCGTCGTTTTTCACCGGCGCTTCGACACCAGCGATCGACTCCAGCGCCACCACGGCATAGTCGCCGTCCTGGACAGGGCGCGGCTCCTCGTTCACGTACTGAGCCTTCTGCTCGCGCATTTGCTCCAGGCGCTCGTTAATTTCTTCCTCTGCCACCACCGGCTCTGTGTAGGGAGCCTCGATGCCGGTATACTCGCCCAACTCGAATTCCGGCGCGATCTCGAACTCTGCCTTGAATTCGATCGGCTCACCCTTCTCGTACTTCAAGTCCTTGATTTCCGGCCGACCTACCACGGTCATGTTTTCCTGCTGGAACCGTTCGGACAAAGCGCGCGGAATGAGATTCTCGAGAACTTTCTGACGTATATCCGGCTCGAACCGGGAGCGGATCAACGATGCCGGAGCCTTGCCGGGGCGAAAGCCGGGCAGTCGCGCCTGGCGCTGAAATTCCGCGGTGACCTTGCTGATTTCGCTGTCGATATCGATCAGGGGAATCGTAAACGTTAGTTCGTGTTTGCAGCCTTCGAGTAATGCCATGCGCGATTTAACTTAGGGAATCCTTCCATTCTAGCCTTTCCTACTTCCATGCCGCACAGACGACACGCTTTCGCCGGGCATGCTGTTCATAAGCACCCGGCGGGGGCTCAACGATCCTCGAACCCTGAAAACCAGCCTGACGGAGCATAAACGACAGTGCTTTGGGCGATGGGCAGGTCGCGACCGGCGTAACGCCGGTTTCGCGGTTGCCGGCCGAGTGTTCGCCCGACTCGTCGATCAGCGCCAGAATACCCTGATACGGACGGGTCCATTCGCGATAGCCCCATTCGGCGGAGCCTTCCACTTCATCCACCACCTGCGTTTCGATGATACAAAGCTCGCCAGTGACCGCGGCGACATTGCGCAGGCATCGCATCGGATCTTCGACGTGATACAACACACCGAGGAACAACGTCAGCGGATACTGGCGGGGTTCGGTTTCGGCCAGTGTTTCCACACGTCCCTCCCGATAGACGATGCCGGAGACGTTCTGGGCGTCGCGCACGAAGGACGCGCGCCGCAGG
>CAYTVP010000377.1:0-4587 GCA_964441675.1 uncultured Solibacteraceae bacterium
CCCTTTCGACCTCTCCTGGAAATCGAAACAGGCCGGCATTGAGGCCCGATTTATCGAGCTGGCCGGTTATATCAATGGCCAGATGCCGCACTTTGTGGTGGACAAGATCCAGTGGGCGTTGAACGAGCAGGCAAAACCGCTGAAGGGTTCTCACGTGCACCTGCTTGGAGTCGCCTACAAGCGGGATATCGACGATGTCCGCGAATCACCGGCCCTCGATATCATTCACCTGCTGATGAAAACGGGCGCAACGATTACGTTCGAAGATCCCTATATCGAGACACTTGAGCACGAAGGACTGCCATTTCGGTCCGAACCGGGTTTGTCCGAACGCGCGGACTGCGTCGTGATTGTCACCGACCACAAGGCGTTCGACTATAAGTCCATCGTTGAGAAGGCGAAAGTGGTAGTCGATACGCGGAACGCGCTCAAGGGAAATCCATCGCAGAAGATTGTCCGTCTATAGCTTCCGCCTTTTGTTGAGAATGCGGCCGATCAACGTGCACCTTCTCAGTAAAGGTGTCTTTGAGAACGCTCAAAACAAAATCGCTGGGGATTCTGACCTACGCCGAGCGGGATTTGGTTTACTTCCCGCTCGGGTTGGCAGGATTTGAGGACCAGAAGCGTTTTCTTGTGGTTTCCCGGCCGGAGTCGGAGCCATTCCGATTTCTGCAGAGCGTTGACTGCGGCGATCTATTCTTTATCGCCATTCCCGTTCAGTGCGTCGACCCGGGTTACGAACTTCTCCTGATTGACGAATACCAGGAGATTCTACATTCCGGGGAGGATTCGCTCCCGAATTACACTACCTTGGCCATTGTTTCCTTTCAAGACGGCGCATCCCCCACGGCCAATCTTTTAGGGCCGATCGTCATTTCTCCGGCCTCCGGCATCGGATTGCAGGCGATTCGAGACGACCTACGGTACTCGGCTACTCATCCTCTGTTTGCGGTGGGGGCGTCATGCTCGTAATCCGCCGGCGCGAATCGGAAAGCTTTTTTGTCGGAAACAGTGTGGAGATCGAGATCCTCTCCGTGGACGGAAATCAGGTAAAGCTCGGAATCCGCGCACCTCGTGAAATCGTAATTCTTCGCAAGGAAGTCTGCCTTCTCCGGGATCTTAACCGTAGTTCCGCGGCGCAGGGTATCCCGGATAACCTCGCCAATCTCGCCGCCCGGCTTCGGAAATAGAAGATAACCGCCCATGCGCTCCGAAGGCGCGTTCATTTGGCTCGATCCCAATCCATGGCATCCATTACCTGACCGCGTGCCGATCGATTTGCGACATTCGCTAATTCTTCTAAAGCTTTTTCCCACCCTCCGATAAGGACTTCGTAGGCAGCATCCGGTGAAAGCCACCGGGCGCCACGGAACGGAATCCGGGCGAGCCTCGAATCAAAATCACGGAGAGAGACAATGGGATTTACCATTAACACCAATATCGCCAGCCTCAATGCCCAGGAAAACCTGCGCATGAGCGGCGCGTTTCAGGAAAAGACGATCGGCCGCGTTACCAGCGGTCTGCGCATCACGTCGTCGGGCGACGACGCCGCGGGTCTGGCCATTGCGAACGGTTATCGTTCCGACCAAGCGGTTCTGACGCAGGGTATCCGAAATGCCAACGACGGTCTCAGCCAGTTGCAGATCATCGACGGCGGGTTAAACAACATTTCCAAGCTTTTGGACCGTGCGCGGACGCTGGCAACGCAGTCTGCTTCAGGAACGTTCACTGGATCGCGGACGGTATTGGACAATGAGTTCCAGAGTGTTCTGCAGGAAATCGACCGTCAGGCGCAGTCGATCGGACTGAACTCCGGCGGCCAGTTTGCCAAGTCCTTGAAAGTATTCATCGGTGGTGGCCAGGCGTCGGCCGGAAGCACGGCGATCGAGAACGGCTCGGTTGGCGTTGATCTGTCCAAGTCCACTGTTGATGCCGGTAGCCTCGGGTTGAAGGGCTTCCAGGCGAAGGGCATTACCGGTAGCGACATCGGAACCGGATCTTCCACCACATCGGTTTCTCAAATCCTGGCTGACACCAGCAACCTCTCTTCTCAGAAGGTCTCCGGTTTCACCGAGTTCGTTTTCCGCGGCGCGGGTTTCAGCGACGACCAGGCGGTTAAAGTCTCCGTTAACATGTCCGGTGTAACCGATTCCGCGACTCTTGCGGAAGCGTTGAATTCGGCAATCGCATCCGCCGGCAACGGCACGACGGCTGCCGCCACTGCGTTCAAGAACGCCGGCGTCAAGGCCTCGGTCGTCACCGACAGCGACGGAAAGCAACAGCTGGCTTTCACATCCTCCACCGCAGCGTTCCAAGTGGCGGCGGGTGACAGAATGGCCAATGCTCTGATGGGCAACTTCTCTGCAGGTGCGACCGGTGTCGACCTGACGCAGTCTGCCAGCGGCTCGGTAACAGCAGCGGGTACGTTCGCTGCGGGTACCGGCGACATCGTTGTGCGATTCCAGGGTGCGGGACTTTCGAGCCCCGTGGACCTCACTGTCAGCATCACGGCAACGACAACAACTGTTGACCAGGCGATCGCCGCCCTCGCGGACGCGGTAGCCAACAACGCCGAGCTGCAGGCTGCCGGAATCACGACTGGCGCCAACTTCTCGAGCGGCAACGCTCTGAGCTTCGTTTCCACCAATGGCGAGCAGCTGGACGTCAGCACCTCCGGCGACACCACCAACCAGTTGGGCTTCGGATCATGGATGGGTCTGCCCGGTGGGTTTGATTACCTCGCTCGGACCGGATCCGCTGCTCCGACTGCCGGCGCGACCGACATCGAGTTTTCGATCGCTGGTGGTGCGAAGTTCTCTCTCGCGGTGACGTCTTCCGCAACATTGGCTGATGCACAAACCGCTCTGAATGCGGCGTTTGCCTCCGACGCGAATGCTCGGGCCGCCGGGTTGGTTGCGACCAACGATGGTACCAACCTCATCATCTCGTCCTCGAATGACACGACGTTCCGCGTGAACGAAGTCGGCGGAAACCTGCTGGGCTTCGGTAACGCCGCGTCTGTTGCTTCCGCGGCGTCCGCTTCTTCGACGCTCGGGGCGACGGCGTCCACGTTCAATGCCGGTGGGGCCTCCAGCTCCGGAACGCTGAACTTCTCCGCGATCCGGCTCGGAAATGACGATCAGACGATCAACATTTCCGCGGTGGATTCTAACGGGGTTGCTCAATCCCTGAACGTAACACTGCGTAACGATGGAACCAGCCGCAACGCTACATCCATCGATGACGCGATCGACGCCATCAACACGTCGCTTCAGCAGTCGAACAACTCAACTCTGAAGAATATCGTTGCCGTGAAAGAGAACGTCGGCGGTTCGGAAACCATCCGGTTCATCAGCTCGCTGAAGGACTTCAAGGTTTCGGCGAGCGCAAACGCGACGGGTTCTACCGGTATCACCACTTCGCAGGGTTCGACAGTGTCGAGCTCCACCTTGGCGGGCGGTGCAACGGCCGATATCAGCTCGCAGGAGAATGCCGAGGCGGCAGTTGCTGCTCTGGCTGAGGCTGTGACGGCGCTGGGCAACTCGCAGTCGTCCATCGGTCGTGCACAGAACCAGTTCAACTTCGCGGTCAACCTGGCTTCTTCGAAGCTGACCAACATCGCGGCTTCCGAGTCACGGATTCGCGATGCCGATCTCGCTCTCGAAGCGGCTAACCTGACAAAGGCGCAGATCGTGATGCAGGCTGGCGTGGCGGCTCTGGCTCAAGCCAACTCCGCTCCGCAGGCGGTACTCTCACTGCTGCAAGGCTAATAATTGTAGGAAGGTTTCGCAAAGACGCCGCCGGTCTGGTTTACCAGGCCGGCGGATTTTTTTGTCTGCGGATTTATTGCTTGATGAAAGGTTAAGTGAGGAGTAAGTGCTGATCTGTCTTCCGGGCGGCGCGCAACGGAGGATCGGATACTTACTTTCGCTTACCGTACAAGCTGAGGTTCAGGCTTTCGATCTGCGCGTCCAGTAGCCTCTGCTGCGATTCCAGCGTAGCCAGCAGAGTATCCGCGGCCTGCAGCCGCTGCCGCAGAGACTCCTGCTGGGCGTTGAGTCGCTCAAGCATCATCGCGATCTGGCTGCCCAATCGGTTTTCGGTAACAACGAACTGATCCTGCTCCATCTTAATGGCGCCGGTTACGGGATCAGAGATGCTTCGTACTGCTGCCGACAGGCTGCCCAAGCCTTCCTTTCCGGCAAAGGCAAAAGCCGCCGCGACCTGGGAGTCCGTCAAGTTATCGAACGTTGCGCTATCGAACGAAAGCTGCCCCTGCTTATCGAGAACTAAGCCAATCTGCGAAAGCCCTCGGATAGAACCCGAACCCTCGTACCCGACAAAGCGCCTCAGCATGTCCGAAGTAGCACGAACCAGGGATGAGCCCGAGAGCAGTCCCGCTGCCTCGCCGACTTGAGAGTCGACGAATGCCACGACACTGTTGTATGCGGAAGCCAGCGACTGCAAGGCGGTGGACAGTTGCTTGCGATCGCTGCCTAAGCGCAGCGTGATCGTTTCGGCGGCGTCGGTGGTCCCGGCGATCGTGAAAGCGACCCCGCTGACGACATCATTGATGACGTTGGAGGG
>CAYTVP010000378.1:0-4569 GCA_964441675.1 uncultured Solibacteraceae bacterium
CGCCAGAATTCGTTCGATCGTTATGCCTTCAATCCCGTCAGCAGTACGCCAGGCGTTATCACCTGGTCCGGCCGTAGTGGACTAAGCCGCTATGCGCACAATTTCGACATCAACAATTTCGGTCCGCGAATCGGCTTCGCCTATCGCTTGGGCGAGAACTGGACCATTCGCGGCGGCGGCGCAACGCTGTTTATCGGTCAGTACGACCAGGCCACGCCGATCGTAGCGAATATCGGCTTTGGTCTCAGGGGCGACTTCATCTCGCCCGATGGAGGCCGGACAGCCGCATTCCTTTTGAAGGACGGCCTGCCGGCAATTGCCCCACTGACGGAAGCCAGTCTGGTGCCCGGCTTCGGCGCGGTGCCCGTCGGCGAGACCCCACGGATCGCGGTGGAGTTTTTTGAGCCGAGCGGCCGCGCCGTCCCCTACTTGAACACGTTTAATTTCAGCGTGCAGCGGCGCTTGCCGCTGGACGCCGTGCTTGAGGTGGCTTATCTCGGCTCTCTGGGGCACAAGCTGGGCGCTCCCACGTCACGCTCCATTAATCAGGTTCCGGAGGATCTCATTGGGACCAATTCGAACCCACAGATACTGAGACCGTTTCCTCAGTTCTCCGATGTGCGCGTTATCTCGCCCACCATCGGAAATTCCAACTATCACGGGCTGAATGTACGGCTGGATAAGAGATACTCACGCGGCGTGCAGTTCGGAGTGAACTATACCTGGTCGAAAGCGATCGACGATGTGCGGTCCCGCAACGAACTCGGCGGAAATGCGGGCGACAATGCGTTTGGCAACCAGTATGATCGTGCGGCAGACCGCGGCCTATCCGGCAATCACGTTGCCCACCGATTTGTCGGTAATGCGACCTGGGAATTGCCCGTTGGCAAAGGGCGGCGCTTCGACCTGCGCAACGGCGTACTGAATCAAACCCTCGGCGGATGGTCGACTTCTGTCATCTTTGAGGCACGCACGGGCGTTCCTTTCGGCATCATCGAGAACAACGGCGCTGCGATCTATCCGACGGCGGCCACCGTCCGATCCGACGCCGTCCGATCCTACGAGACAAATCCCCTTTGGCGTCAAAACGTGTTGGGTGAGTCATTCTTCGACACCAGTGCGTTCGTGGCACCCAGGCAATATACATTCGGCAATACCGGGCGGACCGTTGCCACCGGGCCGGGTGCCATTATCGCCGACTTGTCAGTGCTCAAAGACTTCCCAATTGTCGAAGGTCATCGCCTGCAGTTTCGCCTCGAAGCTTTGAACTTCATCAATCACGCCAACTTTGCGCTGCCCAATCAACAACGCGGCAACGCCAATTTCAGCAGGATTAGCGGATTGATAAACGGCAATCAGGCTCGGATTGTCCAACTAGGTCTGCACTACAAGTTCTGAACGGGCTTCCATGAGCGTACTCAAGATCGTTCTGCATCATTCATTCTTGCGGCTCGCAGTATTGTCGGCTACCTTTCTGCTTTCGGCTGTGGCGGCCGATGCCGAAGCGGACAGGGTCGCCTTCTTTGAGAAGAAGGTCCGTCCGGTGCTTGTAAATCGCTGCTATGCTTGCCATTCGGCCGACACCAAGCCGGCTGGAGGTTTGCGCGTCGACGATCGCAATGGACTCCTTCGAGGCGGAGACAGCGGCGCGGCAGTGGTCCCGGGCGACCCGACAAAAAGCATATTGCTCGAACGAATCCTTCATGTGGATCCGAAGAAGCGCATGCCCAAGGAAGGCGCACCCGTAACGGAAACAGAACTGGCCGACCTGACCGCTTGGGTACTTGACGGCGCCGCGTGGCCGCGTGAGGCGGTTCCCTCCTTTATCGGTCGCAGCCGTCCGTCTTACGAGAAGCTGAAGGCCGAGCATTGGGCGTGGCAGCCACTTACCAATTCTCCTGTCCCCCTCGTGCAGGGTACATGGGTGTCCAGCGACATAGACCGGTTCATCCTGGCAAAACTACAGTCGAAGGGTCTTTCGCCGGTTGGCGATGCCGACCGAATCAATTTGATCCGTCGTGTCACGTTCGATCTGACAGGCTTGCCGCCAACGCCAGCCGAAATTGACGCCTTCACCCGTGACACGGCTCCGGAAGCCTACGCCAGGCTTGTCGATCGCCTGCTCGAATCACCCCGCTTCGGCGAGCGATGGGGCCGTCATTGGCTCGATGTCGCGCGCTATGCCGAATCCACCGGACCTTCACGCAACATTCCCTATCCGCACGCCTGGAGGTATCGCGACTATGTTATCGACTCCATCAATCGAGACGTACCGTTTAATCGCTTTGTCCAGGAGCAGATTGCGGGCGATCTACTTCCGGCGAAAGATGCGGGCGAGCGCGACCGCCTGTTGGTTGCTACCGGATTTCTGGCATTAGGTGCTAAAGATGTGAATCAACGATTTCAAGAGCGATTCGTGATGGACAACGTCGATGAGCAGATCGATACCGTCAGCCGCTCCATCCTCGGGCTAACCGTAAGTTGCGCGCGCTGTCACGACCACAAGTTCGATCCAATTCCTGTTACCGACTATTATGCGCTGGCGGGCATCTTCACCAGTACCGAAAACTCAGCCGGTGTTAGAAGCAAAATGGGCGGTGCCGGATGGGATTACTACGTGCCCAAAATGCTGCTTGCGTTGACGCCCACAAAGCCGGTCAGTGCTGCGCCAGCCGAGATCGCGAGACTGGAATCGGAAGTAGCCGCGGCGAAGAAAAAATGGACCACCATCCGTGGTACGCCGGAAGGGCTCTCGCTGGGCGCCGATGGAAAGCCGAAACAGCGATCGATCCGGTTGAAGTACGAACGACTGCAGGGCGAGCTATACCTTCTCACCGATCCGGGGTCGAGAGGCTACGGTGCCCACGGGGTTCGTGATGCCGCAAAGATTGCCGACGCCGAGGTGCGGATCCGCGGCGAGGCGGAGCGCCTTGGCCCAACCGTCCCACGTGGATTTCTGACAACATTTTCCGTGCCGGGCGTTTCGGCGATCCATCCCGCGCAGAGCGGGCGGCTGGAGTTGGCGCAGTGGCTCACCAGCGAAAAGAATTCCCTGACTCCGCGCGTGATTGTCAATCGGTTGTGGCAGCACCTGTTCGGGCAGGGAATTGTTACTACGGTGGACAACTTTGGGATCAAGGGCAACGTTCCTTCGCATCCGGAACTACTTGATTACCTGGCGAGCCGGTTCATCAGCGGCGGGTGGTCTATAAAACGGCTGGTTCGCGAAATAGCCCTTTCGCACACATACCGGCTGAGCTCGGATGCCGTAGCGAAGAACCGGGAGATCGATCCGGCAAATCGTTTCCTCTGGCGTCATTCGCCTCGGCGTCTGGACGCGGAAGAGATTCGGGACGCGATGCTTGCCGCTTCCGGCCGATTGGTATTGACTCCCCCCAAGAGCTCGCCGGCACAGGGTCTGAAGATGATGGAAATGCCGGACAACGGGACCGAATCGCGCAAGATTCATAAGCAGGCGGATGATTCGCTGTATCGCAGCGTCTATCTGCCACTGTTGCGCGGTCTGATTCCGCGTTCTCTTGAGGCATTCGACCCCGTGACACAAACTCTGGTAACCGGGCAACGCGATGCAACAACGGTTCCGACGCAAGCGTTGTATATGTTGAACGCGAGCTTTGTCCGTAGCCAATCTCTCGCACTTGCCGCTGATTTGTTGTCGGGCGAGGCGGATACGAGCGGGCGGCTCCGCGAGGCATACCGGCGGACGTTGGGGCGCTTGCCGACAACTCAGGAATCGGTTCGCGCCTGCGCGTTCCTCGCCGCGTATCAGACATCCGCGGCAGGGCTGATTCCCACGCCGGCCGCAGTTCAAAAGGCAGACGACCTCCCGAAAGAATCGGATCGGGAGGATCAGGCAGATCAGACCGACGAGCAGCGAAACGCTGAGATCGACGCCGATCAAGGTATACACGCTTCCAGCGCCGAAGAGGCTGCCTGGATGAGCTTCGTGCAGACGCTCTATGCGTCCGCGGAGTTCCGTTTCGTTCGTTGAGTTCAACCCACTACTTCGGAGTCATTTATGTCTATCGAGAATTCGTCTTCCATCTCCCGCCGTTCACTGCTGCGCTCGGCCAGCGTCGGCTTCGGACATCTTGCCCTCACGGGATTGCTTGGCCAGGCAGCCGCCAAGGCCGCTTCGTTGCCGGGAGGAGCAAAGCCGCTGGCGCCGAAACCTCCTCACTTCCCTGCGAAAGCGAAGCGGATCATCTTTCTGTTCATGGAAGGCGCGATCTCAGGACTGGATACGTTCGACTATAAAGAGGAATTGCATAAGAACGACGGCAAGTCCGGTCCGGGCGGCGGCACGTTAACGGCATCAAAGTTCAAGTTTAAGCAACACGGCCAATCCGGATCGTGGTTCTCGGAGCTTCTCCCGAACATCGCGGCGCAGGCCGACGATCTATGCTGGATCCGCGGTTTGCACACCGATACGCCGGCGCATCCGCAAGCTGTGGTGCAACTGCACACCGGCAGCGCTAATGCTGCTCTTACACGGCCCAGCATGGGCGCTTGGCTGCTGTACGGACTTGGCACCGACAATCAGGATTT
>CAYTVP010000379.1:0-4533 GCA_964441675.1 uncultured Solibacteraceae bacterium
CCGATATCGATGTCACTAGTAACCAGCGCTCCACGAGGCACCAGCGACGGAATCGTATTGGACACCGCATTCCTTGCCAGTGTTTCATCACGCACTGCGCGAAAGCCGCTGAGCAGGGGCGGCCCCAGCAAAATAAAAGCAACCACAATCAGCAGAACCCGGTAGCGCAGCAATCCGACGTGGCCGAACGACGCCTTCAGGACAGTCGCCGAAATAGTACGGAAAATCCAATCGTTCGAGCCGCGCTCGTGCAATGCGGAATCGATCGCGTAACGGATACCGGGAGCGTCCATTTTCACCGCAAGGAAAACACCGAAGGTACAGGCAATGATCGCGGCGAGATTCACCAAAAACAAGAGCATCGCGCCGCTCATAATGTCGCTCAGAAATCCGCTGCCGACTCCGTAACCGACCGCGCACAGCGGCGCCACCAAGGCAAGTCCGATTACTACGCCCGGCAAGGCCGCCAGCGCCCGCCCCCCACCGCGAAGGATAAACAACGACCCGGCGAATCCGGCGAAGACTGCAATGCCCAAATCCAGCAGCCCGGGTTTGGTCCGCGATAGGATTTCGCCCGTTGGCGAGTGAAACGGCAGGATCCAGGCCAAAAAAGCGGAAATCAAGACCGTTAGCGAGATCGTGAGAATCAATACCAGCGCGGAACGAACCGCAAGATAAAGGTCTCCGGCGGCAAGCGCAAGCGCGACACCCGCAACAGGATTGAAAATCGGCACAATCAACATCGCACCGATAATGGCTGCGGGACTATTCAGAATCAATCCCAGCGTAGCGATACCCACGGCCAGGGCGAGCTCCAGCCAGTAAGTCGTGTCCCACGGATCCGCCCCGTCGAAGATACTCATGTAGATCTCGGGGCGGCTCTCCGGGTTAAACCGCAAGGCCTTGCCGATGTTAAGAATGGGATGCGCAGCCATGCCCGCTCCTTTCAAAAATAAACTGATTGTTGTTACCGATCTCGATGCTACCCTCCTCGACCACAATACCTACTCCTTCGATCCTGCGCGTCCCGCGCTCCAGCGGATTCGCGACGAATCGATCCCGTTGGTGATTGTCACCAGCAAAACCAAAGCCGAGATTGCCCCTATACGGGAGCGGCTGGAAATCGGGGGAATCGACATTGCCGAGAACGGCGCCTGGAGCCGAAGCTATGAGTGGATCTGCCAGACTCTGAGTCGTGCGGCGGACGATACCGGAACGGCGATTCGCGCAGCCCATCAGATGACCGATGAGGAATTTGCCTCCGACACCGGACTGTCGATCGACACCGCGCGCCTGGCCAAAAACCGGCACTTTAGTGAAGCCTTTCATGTTCTCGATAAAGACCGAACCCCCGCCTTGCTGCAAAACCTGGAAGCCAAGGGTCTGAGGTGGACTCGAGGTGGAAGGTTTTATCACACATTCGAAAAGGGCAGTAAGGGTGAAGCCGTCCAGCAAATCCTCAACCAGTTCCCTGGTGCGATCAGCATTGGCTTCGGCGACGCTCCGAACGATATTGATTTTCTCCGGCTGGTCGATCACGCAGTAATCGTACGCTCTCCACGCACCCCAGCTCTCACCGCGGTCCTTCCCAATGCCTCGGTTACCCAACTTCCTGGGCCCGCGGGCTGGAACCAGGCGCTTCTTGCACTCCTCGACGAACAGGCGCAATCTGCATATCGGCCGTGATGCTCCGCAATCGATCGTAGATGTCAGGAATTGCCGAAACGACACGGTTCCAGTTCGGCATCTGCGGCGCGCCCATGGGATCGTCGTTGAACGCCTTTGCCGCATCTCCCAGGGCTTGGGCAAATACCTGAACGGCCGTATCCTCCGCATGGCGGTCGAATCGCAAGCCATTAATCACCGCGTCGGAATGGTAGCGGCGGATCGTATCCTGCGCGTAGCGGATGTAGTAAATCTGCAGGCTGCGCATATGATCCGACGTCAACACGTGTCCTTCCTGGGCGATGGAGCGAAACAAGCTGGTGGCGATGTCGCGAGCCATGCGCCGGAGGCCCTTTTCCGGATCTTCGGCAGACAGCTCCTGGTGTTTGTGTTCGTAGTTGTCCACAATATCCACCTGCGAGACTCGCAGCGAGGTCACGTTTCGGAACACTTCGGCCAGAACGCCCACTTCCAGGCCCCAGTGGCTGGGAATGCGAATCGACCGCGCAAGCTCTGTCCGCATTGCAAATTCTCCCGCCAGTGCGTACCGGAATGCGTCCAGAAACTTTAGATAGGGCACGTCCGTGGGAATCAGATCTTGAACCGTTCGGACCAGGGGCGTAAAGAATAGCCGCGTAACGCGCCCGTGAAGGGTCTCTGAGACGCGCGCGTAATATCCCTTGTTGAATTCATAGCCGAGGTTTGGATGCGCAACAGGATACACCAGACGCGCCAGCAGTTCCCGGGAATAATTCAGGATGTCGCAATCGTGCAACGCAACAATGGCAATGTCCTCTTCGGTAAACAACGTTCCGAACGCCAGCCAGCAGGCGCGGCCCTTGCCCGGACCTCCTGGCGAGACATCGTTCTTCTGAAGCAGATCCAGAAGCTCTCCCATCCGGATATCCTCCAGCCAGAGCGCCGTTACCGGCACCTGAAACCCTTCGAAAAAGGTGCGCGCATGTTCGTACTGTTCGCGGGTGGCGCTGCCCACAGCGCAAACGATGCGGCGCAGATACCGAACTGTACGGAGCTCGTCCACAATGCCCTGCATGGCCGGCGATTGAAATTCACGGTACAGCGCAGGCAGCACCAGTCCAATGGGATTTGTCTCGTTGAACCGCTCGAGTTCCGATTCCAGCCGTTCCGTGCCGCCCGGAGTCAGCCGGTGCAGCGTGGTGATCAGTCCTGGCTGAAAGAAATCAGACATCATGCCTCCTAATACAATTGGATTGAACAAACTCCACGTGGACTTTCAGCTTAGCGATACTTGAGAATTATAAGTGATACGGTGAAAACTTCATGAGACGGCGGCACGCGCTCGCAATTCTGGCAGGAGCACCGGCGGCAGGCCAGGAAATCACTATTACCGCGGCGGATGTCATTGCCAAAGCGACGCTGCAATTTTTCTCTCCCGCCGAGATGGATGCCATGAGAAAACTGTCTGCAATCTTAATTCCTTCCGTCGGCGGAAAACCTGGCGCAATTGAGGCTGGCGCACCCGAATTCCTGGATTTTTATCTCTCGCGATCCCCGGTTGCCGATCAAGAGCTTTATCGCGACGGGCTAAAACGCTTCATGGCTGCTCCGCAGACCGCCACGCTCGAACCGCTCAATCAGCCCTGGACTTACGTGGCCGGCGCCGACCTGATGGACCGCTTCCTCCGGCGCGTCAAGGAAGATCTGCTGAAGGCGACATTCAACTCGCGTGAATGGCTCGAAGGCCGCCGTGGTGGCGGTGTCAGCTATTACTGGAAGCCCATCGAATAATGCCGAAAACATTCCCCGTCGTTATCATTGGGTCCGGCGCCGCCGGAGGCATGGCTGCCTGGGCGTTGACACGTCTTGGCGTGGAGTGCTGCCTGTTGGAGGCCGGACCGCTGGTTGATTTTGAGAAGCAGCGCGAACTCCTGCCCGTGTATGATTTACCGTTCCGCGGATTCGGAACTCCCGGGCGCTTTCCGCACGTCACACAAGCGTCGGAATTCGACGAGAATCTATGGCTCGACGAGAAGAAGAATCCCTACAGCTATCCCAAAGACGACCCCTATTATTGGGTGCGGATTCGCCTGATGGGCGGCAAAACCACGCGGTGGGGCCGCGCCTCCTGGCGTCTTTCCGACTTGGAGTTAAAATCCCGCGATCTTGACGGCTTCGGTGAAAACTGGCCGATCAGCAACGCGGATCTGGCGCCGTTTTACGATCGCGTCGAGCCGATTTTCAAGGTACAGGGGCGTAACGAAGGCATTCCTCAACTACCGGATGGGAAACTGCTGGCGGATGGATCGCCGGACTCGCCGGCCAACCAGCGGTTTATCAATGCCGCAAAGGCGCGCGGCATCCACATTACTAAGCCCCGTCGCGCCACAGGATCTCTGGCATCCAGCCTGAACCTGCTCCTGCCGGAGGCCCTCGAGAGCGGCAAGCTCACGCTGGTGCCGAATGCGATTGCTCGCGAGGTGACGATCGATAAGGCGAGCGGCAAGGTGAATGGCGTTTCGTTTCTGGACCGGCGATCGAAGCGTGAGTATTGGGTTGGAGCAAATTCCCTCATGCTGGGGGCATCCACGCTCGAATCGAGCCGTCTGCTGCTGAATTCGAAATCATCCCGCTGGCCGTCCGGGTTGGGAAATGCCAGCGGAGCGCTGGGACGTTATCTGTTCGATCAGATCTATGTGAAAAATGTCGTCCAGGCAATCGTGCCGGAAGCTCGCGCGTCTCGCGGCGGGCAGCGAGGCGTCACGGGCGGTGGCGGATACATTTGCCGTTTCCGGAACGTGGAGCGCGGCGAAAAACATGGGTTCCTGCGCGGCTACACCTACGATTTCGGATCCGGCGGAACACCGAACCCCCGTTATATTCGCGGTT
>CAYTVP010000380.1:0-4499 GCA_964441675.1 uncultured Solibacteraceae bacterium
ACCTTTCGGAGAACTTCATCCGGAAGGTCAAGCCCATACATTTTCCAGAATGCATGGCGTTTTCGGTAGTAGTCGAAGTACTCGTCAGCCGTTTCGAGGACGCGAAAGTAGGTAGGGTATTCGGCCGGCGCCCAGGTATCCTTGCCCATCAGAATCCGGTCCTGGTGACGGATAAACCACTGACGGGCGAAGCGCGGCTGACGTCCGAGTTCGGCCAGAACGGCGCCCAGTTCGGTGTACATGTTGGGAATCTCTTCCATCAGTTTGCCGAGACGCCCCAGATCGCCGCCCATCCAACCCAGGTGCGCATTGATGAACTTCACCTTCTTATGACGCCGGAAGAGATTGTGCTGCTCTGCCATGAGCGTTTCCCATGGCGGGTACTTGTCTGGGGGACGGCGGCGTCCCGGCAGAGTGGACAACTCCAGCCATCGTTCGTTGTGCTTGTCCACGGGCTCGAAGAACGTTTTTGGCTCGCCCGTGTGAATGAAGCAGGGAGCGTTGTGCTGGGCCAACACGCCAAATGCCTTGTCGAAACGAGGATCGTCAACGTGGATTCGGCTGCCCTTGCCGTCCTTGAGATCCATCCCGAAGTTTTTGAAAATCTTCAGCCCCTGCGCCCCGGCCTTCAGATCGGAATCCAGCTGATCGGCTACTTTGGACGAGTAATCCGGCGCATCGATCTCACGGAAATTCAAATTGGCGAAGACTACGAATCGATTCTTGTACTTTCCCCGGTAGGTCTGAAGTGAATTTTTCAGCGCGTCGCCGAAGCTGCCGGAGAGATTCACCATTACGCCCATGTTCAGCGCGTCCATTTCTCTGACCAGCTTGTCCAGATCGTCCGCGCCGCGAAAAACAGGCTGGTGGTTGTGCATGTCGACGAACGGAAACTTTGCCCGCTTTGTTATGTGTTGCGGAACGACCAGAGTGGATTTCGGCTCGTACTCATCAATCGTCATGATCTCGGTGGGTTTCTGTTCACCACGTTTTCCAAAACCTTGACCGAACGCGGCAACGGGGAGACTACCGAGCAGCAAGCGTCGAGAGAGCATGCGTCAAGTATAGGAAATCAGCGCCGAGACGTTTTCGTAAAGACGCTGATTCAGTTCGCCGCGCTGCTTGATGTCGAGTCCGGCGGTCGAGATGGGCTGCCCGATTCTAACCGTGACAACGCGCGGCCGGACGTGTACGGAGTGCATCGGGAGAAGTTCGCGCATGCCGATCAGTCCTACTGGCGCGACGGGAACGCCGGCTTTGATGGCGACGAATGCGGCGCCTTCGCGGAACATCTCCAACTGTCCGTCCGTCCGCCCTCCCTCCGGAAAAACCAGCACCGAAATGCCGCGCTCGCGAATTGCGCGGCCGGCTTCCGACATTGCCCGGACCGCCTC
Source organism: uncultured Solibacteraceae bacterium (assembly GCA_964441675.1). Lineage (GTDB taxonomy): Bacteria > Acidobacteriota > Terriglobia > Bryobacterales > Bryobacteraceae > JAPKYZ01. The sequence continues at coordinate 1,395 of CAYTVP010000380.1, forward strand.
CCGTGGCTTCTCTGATGCAACGGAAATATGTCCGGCGCGGCGAAGATGTCCGCCGAGCAGTGGAATCTTGAATAATCCTGCCTTAGCCATGAAGCGGAATTCGCCGGGGAACGACGCCAGCACCACCGGGGTATCCATGTAGCTTCGATGATTTGCCACATAAATATACTGCTGCCCTGGTTCCAGATGCTCTAATCCCTCAACGTTGACGCGTGTTCCAGTAACGCGCAGCAGCGTGCGCGCCCATCGCCGGGCCATATGCGCCTGGTGGCGCCCACCGCGGTCGAAGGGTGAAACCAGAAGGCTTACGATGCCCCAGAAGACCGTAGACGCAAAGATCGCCGGGACAATCAACAGTACACTGCGAAAGAAACTGAACGACCACTCGAATCCGTATCGGGAAACGCTCATTCGACGAGAAGCGCCCTCGCTTCGCCCACTAGAAACAGCGACCCGGTGATGAACACGAGATCCCCGGCCGCCGCGGCTTCGAGCATCCGTATCGCGTCGCGCACCGTGGGAGCAATCCGGTGGGGCTGCGACACCTCAATCTCCTCAGGTCTTCGAGCCCGATCCATCTCGGGCGCAGTCAGAATCAACTCGTCGGCCAAGGGGAACAGGCGGCCGGTGATGCCGTGGAGCTCCTTATCGCGCATAACGCCGAAAACAAGCCAGACTTTTCTCGCCCCCCGGTATTCCCGGATATAGTCCGCCAGGGCCGCAGCGCCCGCTGCATTGTGCGCGCCGTCCAGAAAGATCTCCGGCTTGGCGCGTACCCGTTCCAGCCGCCCCGGCCACGTTGTGTTCTCGATGCCCTGACGGATGGCCGCCGCGGGGATTTTGAGCAGCTCAAGCGCTCTCGCGGCGGCCTCCGCGTTTTCCACCTGATGGCGTCCGGCGAGCGATGGGCGATAGCCGGAACCGGATTCCGGCGAGACCAGATAAAGCGGCGCGCCCACGACCTCAGCCTTTTTGGCAATCACTTCCATAGCCTCCGGTTCCTGAGGCGCGACGACCGCGACAACGCCGGGCTTCAGGATGCCCGCCTTTTCGGCGGCAATCTCCCGGAGGCTGTTGCCGAGGTAGCTTTGGTGGTCAAAGCTGACCGGAGTAATTACACACAACTCGGGTGTTACAACGTTTGTTGCATCCAGGCGCCCGCCGAGCCCAACTTCGAGAACAGAAATGTCGCTCTGTGCCTCGCGGAATGCCACGAACGCCATCGCAGTAACCGTTTCAAAGTACGTGGGATGCTCGGAAAGATCTCGAACCGCGTCGTGAACGTGGGCGAACAACTGAGCAAAATACTCTTCGCTTACAGCCTGCCCGTCGATTGCGATGCGCTCGGCCGGCGAGATCAGGTGAGGCGACGTATAAAGTCCCGTGCGCATGCCGGCGGCGCGGAGACCGGCTTCGATCATTGCGCAGGTGCTGCCCTTCCCATTCGTTCCCGCCACGTGGATTGCGGGGATGTCGCGCTCCGGATGGCCGAGTGCGGCGCAGACCTCCCGCATGCGTTCCAAACCGAGTTTGATGCCCTTCGATTCATTCCCCAGCGCATAGAGATATCGAACCGACTCCGGAAAGTTCATTCGTCAGAGATTCGGACGCCGCCGGCCGTTCAGGAGGTGCAGGCGAATGTCTTCGGAACCCGGCCGCCTTTATTCAATTCGCGAAATCCAATGGCGGTGTTGTAGTAGATACGCGACGTCAGGCTCTTCGCTAGCCGGAAGAAGTCCGACACTTCCTTGGACGTCTTCTCTTCGGATGCCTGTGTAAGAAGAGCGGTCTGCTGCGCGGCGGTGCACTCGCGGAACGGCTTGCGGTGCGTCTCCGCGGCCAGCCGGTCGAGCGCTCCCAGCCCGGAGAGAAACTGATTGCGAACTTCCGTCGATCCGTCTGTCAGCAGCAGATCGATATAGCGATTTACGTTCGCTGCTCGCGCCCCGGGCGTATCTGTTTCGGGGATAATCAAGTCCGTCAGTACGATCACCGTGTCGTTCTGAGTGGCGCTGAGCGTGGCCGGCTTCCAATCGGTGTTCTGCGCCCATGCCAACCCCGGCATCGCGGCAACTGCTTTAAATACGTCAAATACGTCGCGGCGTTTCATTGCGGCTCGCGTCATTGTGTCACGCTGCCGGGCGACTCCACCTTGAGCGCCTTCAGAAGAAATGCGTAATCGAGCGCCGTTTCCTTGATCCGGTCATAACGCCCGGACGCGCCGAAGTGTCCCGCGCCCATGTTCGTTTTCAGCAGAAGCAGGTTATCACCCTTCTTCCTCGTGCGCAGCTTCGCCACCCATTTCGCGGGCTCCCAGTAGGAGACTCGCGGGTCGTTCAATCCGGCGGTGACAAGCATGTTCGGATATACCTGTCGCTCGACATTGTCATAGGGTGAATAGCTCCGCATGTAGGCGTAATACTTCTGCTCGGCCGGATTTCCCCACTCCTCAAACTCCCCAACCGTGAGCGGAAGAGAAGTGTCCAGCATCGTATTCACGACATCGACGAAAGGAACCTTCGCGATCACCGCGCCAAACAGATCGGGGCGCATGTTGACCACGGCGCCCATCAGCAGCCCACCGGCTGAGCCGCCCATGATTCCCAACTTCTTCGCGCTCGTGAACTTTTCTTTCTCCAGGAACTGAGCGGCGGCGATGAAATCCGTGAACGAATTGCGTTTCTTCAGCATGCGTCCGTCATCGTGCCAGTACTTGCCCATCTCCGATCCGCCGCGGATGGATGCGATGGCGAAGACGAAGCCGCGGTCCAGAAGGCTCAGGCGCCCGGAGGAAAACGACGGTTCACTGTTCAGGCCGTACGATCCGTAACCATACAGCATTGCCGGATTGCTTCCGTCTTTCTTGAAGAGCGCTATCTTATACACCAGCGACACCGGGATCTTTTTGCCGTCCTCGGCGACCGCAAACGCCCGCTCGCTCTTGTACAGCTTCGGATCGTATCCCCCCAGAACGGGTTGCTGTTTCTTGAGATCGCGCGTGCGCTTGTCCATGTCGTAGTCATAAACCGACGCTGGGGTAACGAGCGAAGTGTAGGTATATCGAAGGGTGCTTGTGTTGAACTCCGGATTCACGTCCAAGTGGAA
>CAYTVP010000381.1:0-4474 GCA_964441675.1 uncultured Solibacteraceae bacterium
AACGGCCCGGCAATGGAAAGAAATCCCGGCGGGTACGAAGGATGCCAAACTTTCCGATCCCAGTTTCGATGCTCTGCGAGAGTTCCTCTACGAGAAAGCCGGAGTGTTCCGCGCCCCCGCGGACGCGCGGCAATACTTCCCCAGCGCGGCTCAGGACGAGATCGCGAAGCTGGAAAAGCAGCAGAAGACTCTTGAGGCTGAAACTCCAAACTTACCGCGCGCCATGGGAGTCACCGAAGGGAAGATTGCCGATTTGGCCATTCATCTCCGCGGCAGCCACTGGACACTTGGAAAAGTAGTGCCGCGCCGGTTTCCGGTATCGTTCGCTGGTGCCGGCCAACCTGCAATCGGCCCGGACGAAAGCGGCCGGCTGCCTCTCGCCAGATGGTTGACGAAGCCCGATCATCCGCTTACCAGCCGCGTGATGGCGAACCGGATCTGGCGCTGGCATTTCGGACGCGGCATTGTTCCTTCAGTGGATAACTTCGGCCGTCTCGGCGAGAAGCCCTCGAACCAGCTCCTGCTCGACTGGCTGGCGGTCGAATTCGTCAAACGCGGCTGGTCGGTCAAGGAGATGCACCGGCTGCTGATGCTGTCGAGCACGTATCAAATGAGCTCGAAAAATAACGATCAGCGCAAGTAGATCCGGAAAATAATCTTCTGTGGCGCATGCCCCGGCGCCGCCTGGAAGCAGAGGCCGTGCGTGACGCCGTCGTTTCGGTAGCGCAAAACCTCGATACAACAATGGGCGGGACGATCCTGAAATACAAAGATCGCCAGTATGTCAGCAATACTGCCAAACGCGGCGATGTCGATTATGACCGGAATATCCGCGCCGTCTACATTCCGGTGGTGCGAAGCTCGATGTACGACGTCTTCTCGGCATTCGACCTGCCGGATCCCGCGTCACCGAACGGCGACCGGAACACCACCGTAATCGCGCCTCAGGCGCTGTTTATGATGAACGGATCGCTGGTATTGAAAAACTCCCGCCTGATGGCCGAAAAGTTACTGGCGCGAAGCGACCTGGATGATGCGGGCCGAATTCGCGATGCCTACGAACGCGCGCTGGCGCGCCCGGCAGCGCCGCAGGAAATTGACCGCGCGCTGACATTTATCGCCCGAATCGACAAGGCGCTGGCAGATCGAAATTCCGGTCTCGAGGAACGCCACCTGCTGGCATGGCAGAGCTTCTGCAAGGCTTTGATCGCTTCCAATGAATTTATCTACCTGAATTAGAGGAATGCTTTCGTGAACTCGCACTGGAACCCGAATTTCAATCGACCCCGCTCACGCCGTGATCTGCTGAAGGCAAGCAGCGCAGCCTTCGGACACCTCGCGCTGCTGGGCCTGCTCGGAGAGCAAGCCCGCGCTGACGGCAGCCCCCTTGCCATCAAGCAGCCGCATTTCGAGCCGAAAGCCAAGCGTGTCATTTTCCTTTTTATGCATGGCGGCCCTTCGCAGGTAGATACGTTCGACTACAAACCGCTGCTCGCGCGGGACCACGGGAAGCCTCTGCCCTTCGCCCGTCCCAAGGTTGTCTCGAGCGAAACATTCAATCTGCTGAAGTCGCCCTGGGAGTTCAAGCAATACGGCGAGAGCGGAATGTGGGTAAGCGACCTGTTTCCGGAAGTGGCCAGGAAGGTGGACGACATCTGCTTCATCAAGTCGATGCATGGCTCCAACTCGCGTCACGGCGGTGCATTGCTCGAACTTCACACCGGCAGCGACACGTTCGTCCGGCCCAGCATGGGCTCCTGGATCACCTATGGTCTGGGTACCGAGAATCAAAGCATGCCCGGCTTCGTCACGATCTCCCCCACGCAGAGCCACGGCGGCGCGAATAACTACGGTTCGGCGTTTCTACCCGCTCCCTTTGCCGGAACGCCCGTAGGTTCCGTAGGAGTGCCAGCCCGCGAAGCCAAGATTCCATTCATCTCCAACGAGGAGACACCACGAGATATTCAGCGCCTGGAACTGGATTACGTGCAACAGATGAACCGGGAACAGCTTGCCGCTGTAGGCTCGGACCGCGAACTGGACGGTCGCATCGAATCGTTCGAGCTCGCCTTCCGCATGCAGACTGAGGCGCCCAGCCTGCAGGACATCTCCGGCGAATCGCCGGCAACCTTGAAGATGTACGGCATCGATGACCGCATTACCGAGGACTTCGGCCGGCAGTGTCTAATGGCTCGCCGGCTTTCCGAGCGCGGCGTACGGTTCGTGCAAGTGAGCCACACGTATAAGTGGGACCAGCACGCGGCCCTGAAGCGCGATCATGAGCAGAATGCGCGTGAAGTAGACAAGCCGATTGCGGCTCTACTGACAGATATGAAAGCTCGTGGCTTGCTGGAGGATACGCTTGTGCTTTGGGGAGGCGAGTTTGGGCGGACTCCCACTGCACAGGGCTCCGACGGGCGCGACCACAATCCCGAAGCATTCACCGTATGGATGGCGGGAGGCGGCGTCAAACCAGGTCTGCAATACGGATCGACGGATGACTACGGTTACTATTCAGTGGAAGATAAAGTCCACTTCCACGATTTGCATGCCACGATTCTTCATCTGCTTGGCTTGAATCACGAGAAACTGACTTACCGTTATGCGGGCCGTGACTTCCGCCTGACCGATGTCCACGGTAACGTAGTGCGGGAAATCATCGCCTAAGAAACCGGTGTCGCGCATTGCCGCGCGGACGCCTGACTCACTTGGTTGAAATAAGAATGCGCTCCGGAGAACGCGGCAGATCCCGCATCTCCGTCGAGGTAAATCCGGCTTCTCGAAACATCGCGTCCAGTTCGCTGAAAGTATAGGCGTCGCCGCTCGGCGTGCTGCCGAGCATGGTCAGCGCAAAGACAGCCGCCTGGGGCGGTGTAACCCGGCTCTCGTCTGGTACAAACTCCAGAGTCAACGCGCGGCCGCCATCCTTCAACGCCGCCCGCACCTTGCGGATCAGACTGACACAGGTCGGCTGGTCGAAGTGATGCAGGATATTCGTCAGCAGCACTAGGTCGTACCCGCTGCCGAAGTCCTGGTCGAACGCGCTTCCCGCAATCGTCGAATACCGGCTGTCTACACCCGCCGAGCCGGCATTCTCTTTGGCCACTTCGAGTACGGCTGCCCAGTCGAGAGCAACGATTTGGGCAACGGGACTCTTTTTGGCAATCTCGATTCCGAACAATCCGTGGCCGGCCGCGATGTCCAACACGCGCCCGTCGATTGTCCCCAGAATCGCGGCGATATCCTCCGCTGCGGGAGCGAGGAGCGGAGCCATTCCATGTGCGAACTTTACCCAGACGGGATTATCCGGTTCAACGGTGCCGCTACCCTTGGAAGTACCGCCTTTGCGCACCAGTCTTGCGACATCGAAGTAAGGTTCCACCATTTCCGGAGTGTGAAGAAATTCGAAGACGCTGCCAACATACGCAGGTGACTTCTTGTCGAGGAACGCGGCAGACACCGGCGTCAGGCTCCACTTGCCATCGGCCTTGGCAAGAAACCCGTGGACAGTGAGGAAATCAGAAAGAATGCGGCAGCCGCGCTCTGAAGCATTGCAGCTCGCCGCCAGGCTCGCGGCATCGGTATTACCCGCGGCGATGGCGCTGAACAGACCGAGTTCAAGAGCTCCACGCAACGCGAACGAAAGCTGATAGGCATTCGCTGCCGCAAAAATCGGTTCTGGTGTTACGGGAGGTGCTTGTGGTGCTGAGGCCATGCCAGCCCAGTATACAGGCTGATGACCAAATAACCTTGATTCAGGAAGAAGAGCAGCGATTAGCTGCCCTTCTCCACTTTGATCTTGTCGCGCTGCTCTTTGAGGATCGCCTTGCGGCTGAGCTTGATCTTGTTGCCCTCAAGCGCCAGTACTTTTACCATCACCTGGTCGCCCTCGTTCAACTCGTCGCGAACGCTCTTCACACGATTCTCGGAAATTTCAGAGATGTGCAAAAGGCCATCCGTACCGGGGAAGATCTCCACAAATGCCCCGAAGTCGGCGATGCGGACCACCTTGCCAAGATAGGTCTTGCCCACTTCGGCAACCGCGCAGATATCGGTCACACGCTGGATCGCCTTCTCCGCGGAGATGCCGTCGGAGGCAAAGATCTTGACGCTGCCATCGTCCTCGACATCGATCTTTACACCGGTTTCTTCCGTAATTCCGCGAATCACTTTCCCGCCAGGTCCGATCAACTCGCGGATCTTGTCCACAGGAATCGTCATCGAGTAAATCCGCGGAGCGTACTTTGACAGCTCGGCGCGCGGAGTCGCGAGAACCGCTTCCATTTTGTCGAGGATGTACAGACGCCCTTCGAGCGCTTGTGCCAGCGCCTCGCGCATGATATCCACGGTAACGTTGGTCACCTTAATATCCATCTGCAGGGCGGTAATGCCGCTGCGCGTGCCGGCCACCTTGAAGTCCATATCGCCGTAATGGTCTTCCGCTCCGGCGATGTCGGTAAGAACCGCATAATCC
>CAYTVP010000382.1:0-4424 GCA_964441675.1 uncultured Solibacteraceae bacterium
CCAGCCGCGGTGGTAGAGCTGGATGAAGCGGACACCGCGTTCCGCGAGACGCCGCGCAAGCAGGCAGTTTGAGGCAAACGAACCGTCTCCGGGCTCTGCGCCGTAGAGGTCCAGAGTCTCTCTCGGCTCCTTCGACATATCCACAAGTTCCGGAACGCTCGCTTGCATCCGGAACGCCATCTCGTACTGTGCAATTCGCGTGAGGATCTCCGGATCCTGTGTCACGGCATGCTGAGACCGGTTCAGCGCGCTGACTGTGTCGATCGAGCGTTGCTGCATGCCGCCGCCAATCCCGGGAGGATTGTGGATGTACAGCACCGGATCGCCAACGGAATTGAACTTTACTCCCTGGTAACGCGACGGCAGAATTCCAGCGGACCATTGGCGGGCGGCGATCGGTTGATTTTGGCCCCCGCGGCCCGAAGAGACAAGTACGACGAACCCCGGCAGATCTTCGGTTTCAGCACCCAAGCCGTAAGTGATCCAGGAGCCCATGCTGGGCCGACCGGCAATGATCGAGCCGGTGTTCATCAGCGTATGCGCGGGATCGTGATTGATCTGCTCTGTCCACATAGAGCGAACAATGCAGATGTCATCGGCAACGCTGCCAATGTGGGGGAACAGCTCGCAAATTTCCTGCCCGGATTTTCCGAACCGCCGGAATCCGTATTGCGGGCCGAAACAGATCAACGGCTTACCCTGAAGCTGCGCCACCTGCTGCCCTTTGGTAAAGCTGTCGGGCATCGGCTTGCCATGCATATCAGCGAGCATCGGCTTAGGGTCGAACGTCTCCAGGTGTGATGGTCCGCCGGCCTGATAGAGGAAAATGACCCGCTTTGCCTTCGCCGGATGATGAAGCGGATTGACCACCCCCTGCGCCGATCCGGTGCCCACCGCCGAAAACAGTTTGGGAGCGAGGAGCGCATTCAATCCCAACAGGCCCAATCCCGCGACCCCGCGGCCTAGAAAGGTCCGCCGATGGATTTCATTGGAGTTCGCGTTCATTCAATTCCTCGTAATCGTCTCGTGCAGATTGATGATGGCCCGCGCCACAGTGGTGGATGCGGCCAGCTTCAGCGAGTCCATCCGTCCCTCGCGAGGAGTTTCTCCGACTGCCAGCAACTCCATTGCGGATCTTGGCTCCTTCTCGAACTCGGCCAGATTGTCGGCATAAAGTTTGCTAAGAAGGCGTGTTTCCTCGGCCTCCGGCAGCCGCCCGAGTACACGCTCCATAGCCCAATCGATTTGCTTGGCGATCGACGTATTGCTTACCTGCTGCATCCCCTGGGCCAGTGCTCGAGCGGCCTCGATGTAGATCGGGTCATTCAACAGCACCAATGCCTGCAGCGGGGTATTCGAGCTGACACGATTTACTGTGCACTCCTCGCGCGTGGGCGCATCGAACGTCAGCAGGCTCGGATGAAGATATGTCCGCTGCCACATCGTGTAGAGGCCACGCCGGTACTGATCCTTTCCGCGACTCGTGGAATACTCGCGCCTGGGAAAGTTCAGCGCCGCGAGATAGCCTTCCGGCTGGACGGGCTTGACACTCGGGCCGCCAAATTCATCCGACAGCAGACCCGACGCCGATAAAGCAATATCGCGGACCATCTCGGCATCCACGCGCGGGCGGCTCTGCCGCGCCAACAGCCGGTTGTCGGGATCTTTTTCGAGCAGGTCCGGAGGCGCAAGCGACGACTGCTTGTACGTTTCGCTGGTAACGATTACCCGGACAAGGTGCCGCACATCCCAGGCGTGTGTTCCCGCTGAGTTATACGCAGGCTGCATGAATTCCGCCGCGAGCCAATCGACCAGTTCCAGATGCGTCGGGGCTTCCCCCTGGGAACCGAGATCATCAAGGGCTTTCGAGAGTCCTGTACCGAAAAACTGCCGCCACATACGGTTTGCGAAGACGCGCGCCGTCAGCGGGTTATCTTCGGATATCAGCCAGTTCGCCAAATCGAGCCGCGTAGCGCGCGGACCGGAATGCTGAACCTTGCCGAGAAACGCCGGGATCGCCGGCTCGACAATTTCACCGCTCTCATCCATCCAGTTGCCGCGCGCAAGCACACGCGTTACCTCGGGCTCTTTCGCGTGCGTCACCACCACTCTCGGAAGACTCGCGTCCAGAATGCCGATCCTCGCGTCGAGTTTTGCTGCTTCGATGACCAGGGGCTGAAGAGCCGGCGAAGCGAACGCCATGTATTCGCGGATGGCTTCCTTATCTGCCAACTCGCGCTCGTCTTCGGGCAGTTTCAAGGCGCGAACTACATTCTGCGGAAGTCCGTTATTCGGCGAATCGTCTTCATGCATGCCGCTCGCGTTTCGCCCCGGCCAGGAAAACTCAGCTTCCGACATCGCCAGCCGAAACCGCCCCATCACGGCTTGCCGGAAGTCGGAATTGAAATGCAACCGGAGAGTCAGTTCGGTTTCCGCAGCCGTATTCAATGGTTGTCCGAATCGAAGTGCCAGGACCAGATTGAGGCTGCCGTGCATCGTGGTTCCCCACCCGGTCTTCGGATCATCGTCGAGCGCGGCCATCGGCGGCGTGTCGTTCAGAACACTGAGATTGTCACTCGACGCCGTCGCCAGCACCAGCGGAACTCGCTGTCCGCCAGCCTCCAGATCGACATCAGTCAGCAGAAAACGGTCCGATCCGCGCGCCAGGCGTAAGCCGGGCAGGCTGTCATCCTGCACCGCTTCGATGGCAATTGAGCGCCACTGGCCAGCGCCGGGTCGGAACTTCACCGTAAACACATCGTTGTCCGGATTGGCACCCGACGCTACGATTAAGCCTCGTCCCGGCGCTCGATCCGTCACCAGCGAGCCGCGATAATCATAGACGCTCGGAACCAGCTCCTCATCGTAGATTTTCAACGTGGCGCCGTTCTGCGATTCAGCGGACAACGGCATCTGGGGTTTCCAGGAAAGCTCACCCCGTTCGTAGCGAGCCAGGAGATCGCCGGGGTCGATCTGTTGCACCGCCCGCTCCATCTGGCTGCGACGGTCGCATAGCGCGTTCTTAAGATCGATCAGTTTGTCTCGCTGAGTCTTAGTAGGTAGCGTGATCTGCGTACCCCACGCCAGCTGGCCGCGATCGGGAACCAGGCCGGTTTCGTCAATATCGGCGAAGAAAGCCTTCATCGAGTAGAAATCCTTCGCCGTAAACGGATCGAACTTGTGGTCGTGGCACTCGGCACATCCCATGGTGGAGCCCATCCAGACAGCGCTGGTGGTCCGCACGCGATCGGCACTGTACTTTGCCAGATATTCCTTCGGCTGAATTCCGCCTTCGGCAGAAGTTCGCGTGAGGCGGTTGAATGCCGAAGCCACCCACTGCTCGACACCGTCACCAGGCATCAGATCGCCGGCCAATTGTTCCCGCGTAAAAACGTCGAACGGCTTGTTGTCGCGGAACGCGCGAAGCACGTAGTCGCGGTATGGCCAGGCCGGGAAGGGATTGTCTCCGTGAAATCCGCAGGTGTCCGCGTAGCGCACCGCATCCAGCCAGTGCATTGCCTGCTTTTCGGGATAATGCGGCGAAGCGAGCAATCGATCCACCAGTTTTTCGTAGGCGCGGGGAGAAGAATCCGCTAGAAAGTCGCGGATCTCGGCAGGTGTAGGCGGCAAACCCGTAAGGTCCAGCGACACGCGGCGAATCAATGTTCGCTTGTCCGCCCGCTGTGACGGAGCAAGGCCCTCCTTCTGAAGCCGGGCACGGATGAATGCGTCGACGGGATGGGCAGTCGAATCGGTCAATGATGGCCGCGTTACCGGTTGATAGGCCCAATGACTTTCATACTTCGCCCCTTCGGCCACCCATTGCCGCAGCGTATCTTTTTGCTTGGCGGTGAGTTCCTTGTGAGCGTACTTCGGCGGCATCAGCCGGGCGGGATTTTTCGCGAACACGCGGTCGATGATCGCGCTCTCATCCGGCTTGCCAGGAACGATCGGTACGATTCCGGACTTCGTCTTGCTGGTCGCCTGCTCCCGCAGGTCCAGCCGCAGCCCCGCCATCCGGCTCGATTGATCCGGACCATGACACCGGAAGCAGGTATCGGACATAATCTGACGGATGTCGCGATTGAAGCTGACCTGGGCGGCAACCGGCAGCGCCAGAAGCCCGGCAACTGCCCAACACAATCTCATCGTTTCTCAATCTTATGCCAGCCGGACCGCATCCGCGGTCACTCCCGCGCAGAGTATTGTAAGGGAGGGAGGGCCACCGGATGCGTTGGACACCGGGCGGGGTGAGCCGGGATATCGAGGATCGTCGAGGTCAAAGGAGCCGCGGGCTCGGCGGATTTCGACTGAGAGGAGGAGGGGGCAAGGGCCTGGGTCTTGGCGGGATCCTGATCCTTTTGGTGCTCAGCCTGATCTTCAAACAAGACTTCCTTTCCGTGTTCAGCGGCGGAATGCCCGTC
>CAYTVP010000383.1:0-4420 GCA_964441675.1 uncultured Solibacteraceae bacterium
TCGGCTGGGCGTCTACAGGCGTCAAATCGGTTCTGGAGGCTGCCCTCAGCATTGCCTCCATTGTGTACGGCTCGCTGCTCGGCGTCTTTCTATTGGGACTGCTTGTCCGGCGCACAACCGAGACTGGGGCGATGATCGCTATGGCATGCGGATTGGCTGTGATGATCTATGTTCAATCGGCCACGCCGATTGCGTGGACATGGCACGTTCTCATCGGAACAAGTGTCACGTTTGGAGTCGGCGCGCTTGCCGGTCTTTTCCGGCCTGCGCCCCAGGAGGAAATGAATGGCTGAGCTTCGACGCGAGCTGGGACTCACCGGCGCGGTTTCGATCGTAATTGGCACGATTATCGGCAGTGGAATCTTTCTGGTGCCGAAAACCGCGATCCTGCAAGTTGGATCACCCGAGATTGTCTTTTTCATTTGGATCTTTGCCGGACTGCTGACGCTGGCGGGGGCCCTTACCTATGCGGAGCTGGCATCCGCAATGCCGGAAGCCGGCGGCGAGTACGTCTATCTTCGTGCCGCCTATGGTCCTTACTTCGGCTTTATCTATGGCTGGACTCAATTTTGGGTAGCCAAAAGCGGGTCAATCGCCACTCTGGCAACCGCATTTTTTTATTACCTGGCTCACGTTATTCCCTCGCTCGAGGGAATACTTTTCGTCATCAATCTGCCGATCGGCCCGGGAGGCGAACCTCTCGAGATCCGGTATGGGCAGATCCTGGCGATGGTTGTCATTCTCATCCTGGCTGCCGTCAACTATGCCGGCGTCCGGGCCAGCGGCAACCTGCAAATTGCGGTGACGGCGTTAAAGGTCGCGCTGATCGGCGGAATTGTAATGCTGGGCTTCTTTGGCGGGAAAGGAACTACGGCCAATTTTTCAACGTCGGTAGAAGCTCCGGGCGGAGTGGCCGGCTTCTTTGGCGCTTTGGTCGCAATTCTGTGGGCTTATGACGGCTGGAATAACGTCAGCATGGTTTCCAGCGAAATTCGGAACCCGCAGAAGAACCTCCCGCGTGCGCTGATCTTCGGTACGTTGGCTGTTGTTTCGATCTATTTGGTAGCAAATCTCGCTTATTTTTATGTGCTCCGCGCGGACGAGGTAGCCGCCAGCGACCGCGTCGCTGCCGATATGATGCAAAGTATCCTGGGTCCGGCGGGCGCAACCGCGGTGAGCGTCGCGGCAATGATTTCCATATTCGCCGCGTTGAACGGGTCCATTCTTTCGGGTGCGCGCGTTCCATATGCCATGGCTCGCGACGGTTTATTTTTCCGCCCAATTGGCGAAATACATCCGGTTCGGCATACCCCGGGGAATTCGATTATTTGGCTATCCATTTGGTCCGCGTTTTTAGTACTAACAGGACGATTTGAGCAGTTGTTTACCTATGTGATATTTGCCAGTTGGATCCTCTATGGAATGGCCACAGCCTCGGTTCTGGTGCTGAGGCGGAAACGTCCAGACCTTCCACGTCCCTACCGAACTCTCGGCTATCCCTTTGTTCCAATGGCATTTGTAACGGTTGCCGCGCTCCTGATTTTCTTTACCCTGCGTAATTCGCCGCGAGAATCCCTGATGGGTTTGGTTCTCATTGCGGCAGGAACTCCCTTCTACTTTTATTGGAAGCACCGAGCCAAAGTGTAGTACGGTCTGGTACGTCATTGTTCTGAATTCGGAACGAAACCCTTGAACTTCTAAGGAAATCAACGATAAACTGATGGCTCCGAGGCTGGGACGCGAAATTCGTTCTAAAATCAGAACGGAGTTTTTAACGCAGCTGGCTTCGAGAAAACTGAGTAGTTGGCCGATATGAAACGGTTAAATGGTGGTAATGAACGATGGATGTAGCGAAAATCCTGGAAGATCTTCGCCGAGAACGTGCGCAAATCGAAGAAGCCATTCTCACGCTGGAGCGACTGGCAGAAGGACGCGGAAAGCGGCGAGGACGCCCACCTCGCTGGTTGTCTGACGCCCGGAAACGCGGCCGGCCGCCAGGTTCGAAGAATGGCAGCCCATCCGGTAAGCCGGTGCAGGCCAACTAACTACCTTATTCCATCCTCATCTCGAGGAATCGTGCGCCCACTACCGGATTCTGTGTATATGGCGCAATTGGCCTGAAGCCAATCTGTTCGTACATCTTTGCCGCGGCGTCCATTTGAGGCAGAGTGTCCAACCGTATTGCACGATATCCGAACGTCCGTGCAAATTGGATTGCCGTATTCACTAACTGCCTTCCAGCTCCTAAACCACGCGCCTCCGGCCTTACAAATAATCGCTTTAACTCGCAAACTTCATCATCCAAGGGCCGCAGCGCCACGCAGCCTATCCAGCTATCGTCTTCTCTTGCGAGCCACAATCGCCCCCCTGGCGGAGCATAGCGCCCAGGAAGCGTCTCCAGTTCCTCGTCGAACCTTTGAAAGCCTAGACTAATTCCAAGCTCCGCCTGATACTCGCGGAAAAGCGCTTGAATTATCTTAATTTCAGCGAGGGTACCTGCTTCCTGGATCTGGAGCAAGTTTAAAAGATGAACGCCACGCCGCCTCGGAGGCTGCGCGGGGTATGGATCAACAACATGCGGCGATTGTCGTTCGTCGTCACGGGCAGATATCCCTGAGCCAGCAGATTGCGCATTTCGGCCGAGAGTTCCATCCTTCCGGCCATAAAAGCGGGCGCCGGAACCCTTTGGCGCAAGGAGATGTTCAAACCCGCATCGGGAGAACTCAGATTGGTCAGAAATAGATGACCCGGCGTCAAAGCACGCGTATCCGTCCATTGATAGGACATCGAATACGAGGTTCCGGTCTGGGCGAAAACACCCGAAGCACGGGCGGAAATGGCGTTCTGAGTATCCCGGCGAATGGCATCCCGCATTTCCTGGGCATCGTTGGTAGTCAGACGATACTGATCGGTCCGCAAAACTCCGCCGCGGCTGACGATCATGGCAATCGTGAGCACTTCGCCAAATTTCTGCGCACCGGCAATGGTCACGCCGGTACGCGAGAAATCGCCAATATTGAAGACGCCGCTTCGCGAGTTGAAGTCGGGCATGACGTCGTCAATAGGAAAAACTCCGTCACCCGAGGAAATCGTGAGCGCGGCGTTCGATAATCCTTCCCGGAAATAACCGGCGCTAATGGTGCGCGATCCGAATGATTTCCGGTAGCTGATTTCGTAGTTTTCCGATCTCTGCACTCGCATCCGTCCATCGCGCAGCGTCAGGCGGGGCATGAGAGCAAGCGCGGTGACGTTCTGGTGTAAATCGGCGCCGCCGTCCTGAGGCAGAATCGACCGGCGGGCGCGATAAACATCTACAGGCGGAATACCGGAGCTGAATCCGAACTCCAATACACCGGCGCGTCCAAGCGACAACGCGGTTAAGGCGTATGGGCTGAAATAGCTGTTTCTCGATCCAAACGTGACAGAATCGAGCGAAGCCCCAAACTCAGCGGAAAGGTATTTATTGAACACCACCTGATCCGACATGCCGGCGGACATCATGCTGACAGCCGACATTGCCCCGCCAAAACCGCGATTGGTTTGGCTGGGCAGAAAAACCTGCTGCACGGTCAGGCGAAACTCGGGATTCGAAAGGTTAAATGCATCCGGAGTGCGCCGGTACGATGTACGGAAGCCGGCAGCGGGCATGCCGTTAGCCGATGAATAGCCGACGTTGCCACTGAGCATCAAGCGGTTGGCGCCGAAGACAGAAGTAGACAGCGCAAAGGCGGTACCCATGTCGGCAATACTGCCGGCGCGGGATGAACCCACCTCGCCCGCCGATAGGGTGAAAAGACCATGCGTATCTGTAAAGACACTTGTCTGGGAACGCTCCCGGTGACGCCGCTCTTCCGAGTCGGGCGTGCTGGGCAAAAACCGCAAAATAGGACGCGTGGCCGCAGAACCGCGGAGGACCCACTTCCAATCATCGGTGATGAGAGAGCCTGGTCCCCGGCGGGTGTTCACCAATTCGATGGAACTCATGACTGTGGCCAATTGGATGGCCAGAGAGCGTTCGGCGCCGGACTTCACTAAAACGCCGCCGCGGGAGACGGGAGCAAAACTCGTCTGAAAGACACGGACCGTATAGAGACCCTCTTCCAGATTGTCAAAAGCGAACGTTCCCTTCTCGTTGGTCAAGACACGCTCTACCAGGAATCCGAAATGGTTGAGTAACTGTACGGATGCGCCCATTTGCGCGGCGCCGCCGGGTCCCGTGACAAATCCATTAATAGAGCCCAACAACTGCCGCTGGAGTGATTCAGAAGAGGCGGCCTGAGTGCCAGCGCTACCCGCGCACACTAACCACGCCAGCGTTACCGCCCCGGAGAGCCGCAGCGAAATTGCTTGGCGAATCAAGATGCTCCTACTTGATTTTGCTTACGTAATAGTAAATGAAGCTTCCGGTGTCAGCGTCTGA
>CAYTVP010000384.1:0-4408 GCA_964441675.1 uncultured Solibacteraceae bacterium
ATCTGCAAGCTCCTTGCGAGTCTTGGACTGGAATCCGGAGAAAAGCTGAGCGGCCGGCGATGTCCATCCGTCCAGCGGCTTCCCGAAATTCTCCCAGGCGTACAGCACCGAATGGGGCGCGCCCTTGGAGCGATTCAGGCTGTCCACAAGTTGTTCCAGAAAACCAGGATTGATCGCATACTGTCGTGCCACCTGGACGGAGCTTTTGGGCACCGGCGTCCCGGCCGGAAGCGAAGCTGGTGCGATCAGCAGGCTTTCGAAGTAAGGGAACCCTGTCTTATGTTCCAGGCGGACCGTGTTCTCACCGGCAGCGAGCGGAAGAATCCCGATAGCCAACCACCCGCCCTCGTCCGGCGATGCCTGCCGGTTCTGGACCGGAGGTGCTCCTTTGCGAATGAGGATTCCGTTGACAGAGATATCGAAGGTGCCTCCGCCGGTTTCGAGTTCCAGCATGTCCAGCTGGAAATCTCCGGCACGATCGACACGAATCGTATATTCCGCAAAGAACGGACCTGGCGAGTCACCTGACGGCTTTTTCGTTCCTTTGACCAGCTTGCGAGGTGCGTTCCCTTTATCGAAGCTTGCTGCCTCGCGGACGATCGCCTGCGGATCGGTAGTCTTTCCCTTGAGTACCGGTGTCAGCCGGATTTGCTCATACCGGGTTAGGTCGCCAGCCGCGAGAAGGTAGGAGCCCAGTTTGAGCCGGCCTTCTTCGGCCAGCTTGTCGTTCTCCGCCTTCGAAATGCGTCCGATTTCCTTCTGCGTCGCCTCGATCTTGCCTTCGTGCTGCCGGAGGTTCTCGACAACGTCGGGGGGCGCCAGGACATACTCGTGCCACTTGGCCACCACCTTGAAGTTCTCCATCGTTTTCGAACTTCGGAAAATCCCAGCCAGCGAGTAGTAGTCCGCCTGAGAAATCGGGTCGAATTTGTGGTCGTGACAACGGGCGCATCCAACGGTCAGGCCCATAAAGGTGCGAGCGGCCGTGTCGAGTTGCTCGTCGACGATGTCCATTTCCATCTTTACGGGATCATCCTCGGCCAGCATCTTCGCTCCCAGCGAAAGAAAACCGGTTGCTGTCCACTGCTCAAAATTGGTCTCGAGGCTGTCTGTTTTCGGAAGAAGATCTCCGGCGAGCTGTTCCTGGACAAACTGGTCGTAGGGCTTGTCCTTGTTGAATGCGGCAATCACGTAGTCGCGGTAGCGATACGCATTTTTATAGACCAGGTTTTCATCCAGCCCGTTTGAATCCGCATACCGGGCGACGTCCAGCCAATGCCGTCCCCAGCGTTCTCCATAGCGGGGCGAGGATAGCAGGCGTTCCACCACCTTGTTGAACGCGTCCGGACTTTGGTCCTGAACGAATGCACTCACTTCGTCCGGTGTCGGCGGCAATCCAATCAAGTCGAAAGTGGCGCGGCGGATCAGTGTTCGTTTATCGGCGGGCGGAGCCGGTGAAAAGCCCTTTAACTCGAGCGCGGAAAGGATGAACGCATCGATGGGCGACTGCACCCAGGCTTTGTTCTTCACCTGCGGCTGCTCTTGCTGCCGCGGTGGCTCGAACGACCAGTATTTTTCCGTTT
The DNA here is from genome assembly GCA_964441675.1 of uncultured Solibacteraceae bacterium. Lineage (GTDB taxonomy): Bacteria > Acidobacteriota > Terriglobia > Bryobacterales > Bryobacteraceae > JAPKYZ01. Next base: position 1,584 of record CAYTVP010000384.1, read on the forward strand.
CCTGAATAGGCGCGTTGGTTGACACGCCCCACGGCGCTCCCATTTGAATCCACTGGGTGAGGGCGGCCACCTCAGCATCTTTGAGCGGCTGTCCGGGCGGCATCTTCAGTTTTTCCTCGCCATTGCGAACCGCGCGGATCAGCAGACTTTCTTCGGGTTTTCCGGCAACTACCGCAGGGCCACGGGCGCCACCTTTGAGAATGCCTTCCCGGCTGTCGAGCCCCAGGCCGCCCATGGGTTGTCCGGCGGAAGAGTGACACACCAGGCATTTGGCGGCAAGAAGCGGGCGAACGTTTTTTTCGAAGAATGCGCTTCCGTCGTGGTCAGCGGATACCACCGGCACAGCAGCAAGGGCGGCAGCGAAAATTGGCCGGGCAAGGGCGGCCCAGCGGGTGAGCATACAGCAATCGTATCGAAGATCGGACACCCCCGGAGACCAATCCTCGCTTGCTTGTAGTGGCCGTCCGGATATACTGCTCAAAACGCAAATCGTATTGGAGGAACTGCAGGTAAAGATGGACCGCCGAAATTTCCTTGGCAACTCGATAGCCTGCGGCGCCGGATTGAGTGCGGCCGCCGGCGGGGCTCAATCGCTCCGAGGTCAATCCACCGCGCAACCGGGGAAGCCGCGCCGTTCGCTGTTGCCGTCTGGAGCCACTCCCGCAGCATATGCCAACTCCAGCACCGGCTTCAGCCCGTTTACGGTTCCGGACTACTACACCTATACGGACGATTTGGTCATCGACCGAAATCAGCCGGGCAAGCCCCACGCCGGCAAAGTGCTTGCCGCCGTCCAGGCGCATTCAGACGACATTCCGCTCTACGCGGGTGGGCTGGTAGCCAAGTTGGTGGATGAAGGATACACCGCCTATCTGATCCGCATTTCAAACGACGAAGCAGCGGGACGCACCCTGGGCTATGGCGTAGTGCAGAACGAGGTAGACAACGAGGAGGTAGCGAAAGCGCTCGGCTGCAAGAAGGCATTCTCGTTCTACTACCGGAACCACCGTATGGACGACTGCGCGGAAATCGAGATTCGTTCTCGCTTGATCTTTTTGTTCCGGTTTTTACGGGTGAACACGATCGTCACCATGGATCCTTACAACCACTACGAAGAGAATCCGGACCATCTTGTTGCCGGAAGAGCAGTGGAGGCCGCATGCTGGCTGTCGGGAGGCGGCAAAGAATACCCTGAACACTATAAGGCGGGATTGCGGCCTGCGCGGATTCGCGAGAAGTATTATCACGCGCGCTCCCCGCAGGGGCACAATCTTGTCAATCGGATTGTCGATATCAGTTCTTACATCGATCAGAAGAGCCGTGGTAACGTAGCCAACCGCGGCAAAGGGCCCGCGGGAGGCAGCGGATCGCGGCTGCGGCAAGAGCTTGCTAAGCAGGGAAAGCGTTTGCCGCTGCTCGGCAACGATGACGAGACCGCTGATGTGCAGTATGTAAAGCACTTCCTGATGGACGACTGGAAACTGCTGGGAAAGCGCTTCGGGTTGGGGTATGCCGAGGCATTTCGCTACATCGGCGCGCCGGCGGATTACAACGCCAACATCCGGCGCTACGCGGAACAGAATGCGGTGAAGCTGTAGGGTGCCGGCCATGCAAACAGAGCGGAACGAAGTTGTTATCGAGCGGGATCAACCGGACCGGCCTCACCAGGGAAAGGTCTTCGTAGCCGTTCATGCGCATCTCGACGATATTCCGATTTTTGCAGCGGGCTTGTGCGCAAAGCTGATTCACGAAGGCTACACCGGGTACCTGATCCGCACCAGTAATGATGAAAAGCGGGGAGGGCAGAGCACTGCCAAGAACATCCTGAGCAACGAGCAGGAACATGTTCGAATGGCACAGGCCATTGGCTTCAAGGACGTCTTCGACTTCTACTACCAGAACCACGAAATGGACGGAATCTCCTCCCTGGATCTTCGCGGACGGATGATTTTCATTCTGCGTTTCGTCAAAGCCAATACCGTCTTGTCATTTAATCCTTGGGGACACGGGGAGGAGAACCCGGATCATTGGGTGACCGGCCGCGCTGTCGAAGAGGCGGCGTGGATGTCCGGCGTCGAAACTGATTACCCGGAGCACATCGAAGCGGGGTTTGCCCCGTGTGAGATCTTAGAGCGCTACTACTTCTGCGCCCGCGCCGGTCAGCCGTTCAATCGCGTGGTCGACATCAGTTCGCACATCGAGAAGAAGATCGACTCGTTGGTGGAGTGCCGCTCGCAGGGTGGGGGAGACCTCGGTTCCAAGCTTAAGACACGGCTGGCCAGCGAGGGAAAGCGTCTTCCGTTGCTCGGCTCGGACGATCGAACCGCGGACCGGGAATATGTTCGCCAGTTCCTGTTGGACGATGTCCGTCAGTTTGGCGCGTCCCATGGGCTGGCGTTTGCCGAGCGGTTCGTGTACCTCGACCAGCGGCAGCCGGCGATCTCAAAAGTGGATGAGTACGTAAACAAGTTCGCAGTTCCCCTGTAAGGAGGCTCAGTGAGGGAGTTTACACGGCGTTCGTTCCTCGAGCAATCGGGCGCGGCGATTCTGGCGGCTCCGTACCTTGCGGCGGCGGATCGCGTCGAGCCGATGAAGATTACGCGCATCGACGCCATCACATTTCGCAAAGACATTCACGTTGGCGGCGGGTCCGGTGGCTCCGACGGAGCTGAGTTTTGCTGGGTACAGCTACACACCGACAGGGGCATCACCGGTACCGGCGAAACGTATCCCTTCCATCAGGGTGAGATCGGCACTCTCAAAGACTATGCGCCGGGTCTGATCGGCAAGGATCCCCGCGACATTGACGGCATCTGGCGGACCTT
>CAYTVP010000385.1:0-4386 GCA_964441675.1 uncultured Solibacteraceae bacterium
CGGCTGTTCCCGTAAACCACTCCCGATACTCAGACTGAGTGATCACAACCGGACAGGCCGCCTCTTCTACGATGAAACTGATCCTCTCGCGCGGATACGCCGGATCGAGGGGAATGTAGTGAGAGCCGGACTTGAGAACGCCAAGGAGGGCAACAACCATTTCCGCCGACCGATCAACGCAGACGGCAACAGCCTGTCCTACACCCGCGCCACGCGATATCAGATGGGCAGCCAGAGCATCGCTTCTTTCGTCGAGCTCGCGATACGTCATTCCCTTACCGTCAAACCGAACTGCCTCGCCGTTGAGATTGCGCGCTGCTGTTTCCCGGAAGAGATTTTCGAAGCGTGCACTTTTCGGATAGTCGATTGCGGGACCGCCCAGCAACAGATGAGCCCGGCCGGCCTCATCAAGCAGCGGTAGTTTTTCCCAGGCAGTTGCCAGGTTATCTGCGGCGGCAACGAGAAGCTGCTCATAATGGCCGAGCCAGCGCCGCAGTGTTTCCTTCTCGATCAGCCTTGTATTGAAATCGCACTGCAGCCGGAGACCGTCGTCGCTCTCCACAATGTTGAGGAAGAGATCGAAATTCGAGAATGCTTTTGCGTTCGAACGAACGTCCGTTTCGAGCCCCGGGAACTTCATCGCTCGCCCGACGCGCTCGACGTTGAATTGCACCTCCACCAGCGGAAGACGCGCGGGATCACGCGGTAGCTTCAAGCGCTGGACGAGAGTTCCGTAGGTAAATTCCTGATATTCATAGGCTTCCAGGACAGATTTTTTAGCATCCAGCAAACGATCGACAAATGACGCGCCGGGTGAGAGCCGCCGCCGCAGCGGTAGAAAATGGATGCAATGACCGACTAAGCTCCCATCCTCCCAATTCGCCTGCCCTGCGGTGGGAATCGCGATTACAAGATCACTCTGATTGCTTAGCCGGGCGAGGAGGATCTCAAATCCGGCGAATAAGTACGAATAAAGCGTGCAGCCTTTTTGAGTTGCCGCCGCGCGAAGCTTACGGTAACGGTCGGCTGGAATCTCAAAGTAGCAGGTGTCTCCGTCAAAGCTTTTTACAGCCGGCCGGGGATTGTCGACCGGCAAATCCAGTAGCGGCACGGGTTCGCTGAACTGCGCCAGCCAATACTCTTCCGCGCGCTTGCCTTCTGCGCTCGATTCCTTTGCCCGATCGGCTTGCGCGTAGTCAGAGAAACGTCCAGCCGGTTCGAGCGAAGCCTGCGTTCCGCTGACACTCGCTGAATAGAGCGTGCTCAGCTCTTCCAGGAGCACGTTGGTCGACCAGCCATCGCAAACAATGTGGTGAGCCGTCAGCACCAGCGCCCACTCGGCATCATCCAGACGAAGCCAGGTCCCGAAAATCAGCGGCCCATTGACCAGATCGAACGGACGGCGCGCATGCTCGAAAATTGTTTCCCTGAGCGTGCGCTCGGGATCGCCGGACGGACGGGCGTCCACATGGACGAGCGGTAGGTTGAGCTTCGCGCCCACGCGCATCGTCTCGCCATCCTCGCTGATCGTTGCCCGCAGGCTTTGATGCCGTGATGCCGCTTCAGTCAGCGCAGCCAGCAATGCCGCCTCGTTGACTTGCCCCTTCAATCGCAGCGTAATGGACTCGTTGAAAGCGCAGTTCGCTTCATCACTCTGGTGCGCTGACAGCCAGATCTCTTTCTGCGATTCGGTCAGCGGAAACTCCAGCGTGGATTCCGCCACAGCAAGAGACGGCGTTCCCGGCAAAAGTTCGAACGACTGCATCTCGGCAATCGATTCGCGGAAAGCCGCCAGCACCGCATTCAGGTCTTCATCGGAATGGGCAAGCGTCAGGTAGAGCGGAAAGCCTTCCATCCACAAGACGCCCTTATCGCGGAGGAAATAGTAGAGTAGCCCGCCGAACCGCAGATCCGTGGGAAGGCTCAGATAAGACCACGAAGCAAAGTGGTGAATGGTTGCCGGAACGACCGCAGTCCGGAAGATCTCTTTCAATTCACCGACGAACCACTCGTTCTTACGGTTCAGATTTTCCTGGATAGACGGCCCGTTCTCTTTGAGGAATTCCAAACACGCACGGGCTCCAGCCAACGCCAGCGGGTGGCGGACGAATGTACCGGCAAAAAATGTTACGCCGACCTCCGGAACGGAGTCATCGCCGTACTGCCAGAATCCGCCATCCAGGGCATCGAGGAATTCGCGCTTCCCCGCAACCATGCCGATCGGCATGCCTCCGCCGATCACCTTGCCGTAGGTAGCGATGTCCGCTTCGACACCAAAATAGCCCTGCGCACCACGAGGATGTACGCGGAACCCGCAGACCACCTCATCGATAATCAAAGCCGTACCCGCAGCCTTGGTCAACGCGCGCAACTCGTGCAGGAATTCCTTCGGCTGGATCTCCGGATGACGGCTCTGGACCGGCTCGACCACGATTGCCGCCACATCGTCCATCTGCCCCTTCAGCTTTTCGAGCGTCTCCGGCGTTCCGTAGTCGAAAATCAATACATTCTCTGTCGCCTCGCGAGGGATGCCGGGAGCAATGGGCATTGCGCGGCGTCCGGCCGATTTCGCCAGTACCTCGTCAATCGTGCCGTGATAAGATCCGGCGAACATCACGATCTTTTTGCGGCCGGTGACGGTCCGGGCGATACGGATGGCAGCCATCACCGCCTCGGATCCGGTATTGCAGAAGGCTACCCGATCCTTTCCCGTAAACTCACGGAACAGGCGCGCGACCTCATGAGTAAGATGCGATTGCGGTCCGATCTCGAACCCCAGCTCAATCTGCTCTGCAAGTGCCTTGCGAACGAAATCCGGATTGTGCCCGAAGTAGATCGAGCCGAATCCACTCATGATGTCGATGTAGCGATTGTCATCGACATCCCACACATATGCACCACGAGATCTTTTAGAAACAATTGGATAGACTACATTTTTCCACTGTTGCTTGAATCCGGACGCCGCTCTGGGATCGGCCAGGACACCTCGATGATCTTGGGTCCGGCTCTTGGAGCCCGCCGTCTTCCGGTTGTAGCGCTCGATGAAGGTCGAAAGGCCCTCTCGCTGCTTTTCCGTCAGGTCCGTATTTTGCTGGCGCGCAAACGGCTTGAACGGGCCGAAGGCCTTCGGAGCTTCAACGGGCGCGGGTCCCGGTTCGGAGGGAGTAGGCTGCACTACCTGATGCCCGGAGGCAGCAGGTGTTGCTGCCACGGTCGCGGCGGGCGCGGCCGGAGCCGCACCCAACGCTTCGAGTTGTTTGGCGAAAATCGCAGCCATCGTCTGCATCTGTAGCGCGGCCAATTGGTCAAAGGAGCCGCCGGCCACCGGCGCCTGCATAGGAACTGGATTTTGGATCGCGGGGGTGATGGAAGCTGGAGCGGGCGCAGCAAGAACCGGCGCCGCAGGTGCGGGAGGTGGTGCTACGGGGGCCGCCACCATAGGAGCCGGAATCTCGGGAGCGAATGCCGTTGGAGGCAATGCCTGTTCGAGATGCGAGGTAAGAGCGGCTGGCGAATTGGCTGCATCCATCAGCTGCCGCAGGGTTAGTTTTACTTTAAATTTACGCTGTATCTCCTGAGAAAACTGGGTCAGAAACAGAGAGTCAAATCCCAGTTCGAGAAATGTCGCATCGGGATTAGCAGCCGCTGCGTCGGTTCCGGAAAGCTCGCCGAAAACCGCCAAAACTTCCTTTAGAATTGCATCGCGCCGTGCGCTTGCCATCGATATCTCCTCAGCCGCCCGAGTGGCGGCAACTTGTACATTGCTTGTTTCCGTCGGAAGATCCCCTGCCTTTTGCGGAGGAGCGATCCAAAAGCTTTTCCGTTCGAATGGATAGGTCGGGAGCATCACCCGCCTCGGTTGAGCCGGAGCGTGGAACGCCTCCCAATCCGGTTCGCTGCCGGCAAGCCACAATCGCCCAAGTGCATCGACAATCGCAGCCTCGTCCGTTGCACTCTCGTCCGGTTTCGCAAGCGACGCAAGAACCGGCGGCATCTCCGGAAGGCAGATCTGGCGGGTGAACTTTGCCAGCGTCTCTCCCGGACCGACTTCTAAGAAAATGCCGGGATAGCTGTGGCGCAGAGTCTGGATGGCATCCCGAAAACATACCGGCTGCCGTAGCTGTTCCCGCCAATAATGCGCACTTTGAGCTTCATCGCCGGAGAGAGGCCGCCCCGTCATTGTCGAAACAATGGGAACCAGAGGCGGCGAAAGCCGGCATCCGGCTACCACCGCTTCGAAATCGTTGAGCGCCGGCTCCATCATGCGGCTGTGAAAGGCGTGCGACGTTGCAACACGGCGATGCATCAACCCTGCGGCCGTGAGGCGCTGCTCCAGCTGCTCGATGGCGGCGAAACTGCCCGATACGACAGTCGATTGCGGCGTGT
>CAYTVP010000386.1:0-3321 GCA_964441675.1 uncultured Solibacteraceae bacterium
TCGCCGGAACGATTGGGATGCCTATCTCCGCGAAGTGGAGTTCGACGGCGGCGACCGAGCCATGGAGCGCGGACGGCGCGTTCGGGCGCTCGAAATTGGACCGGATTACGATGGCTTGCCGATGATCCGGCGGCTGCTGTCACGGTCGAAGGCTGTAGCGGTGCACAGCCGCTTCGTCGAAAACAAAGTTCGTGAAGCAGGCTTTGAAGGGCCTGTTCGCGTGATCCCCCATGGCACCTGGATTCCTTCCTGCGATGGTACGGAGTATCGTTCCCGCCTCGGACTCACGAACGGCAAGGAAACTCTGGTCGGCATTTTCGGGCATCTGAAACCATATAAGCGGATTGCCGAATCTCTACGCGCCTTCCGGCGTGTGGTCCGCGAACATCCCGAGGCGCGTTTGATTCTGGTAGGCGAGCCCCATCCGGAGCTGCCGCTCGACCCGCTGATCGATTCACTACGCCTCGAAGGCAACGTACGGATCATCGGACACACGCCCATCGAAGACTTCACAGGATACCTCGCTGCTTGTGACATCGTCCTGAACCTGCGATATCCCACCGTCGGCGAAACGTCGGGCACGCTGCACAGAGCGCTTGGGCTCGGCCGGGCCGTTGTGGTGAGCGATGTCGGAGCGTTTGCGGAGTTCCCCGATGACGTCTGCCTCAAAGTTCCGCCAGGCACCGGCGAAGAGGACCTGATTTTCGAGTTCCTGCGGTTGTTGGCCAAGCAGCCGGAACTGGCGCAAGCCATGGGCCAGCGAGCCCGTGCTTGGGTGGAGCGGCAATGCGGATGGGATTTTTGCGCGGAGCGTTATATCGAGTTTCTTTCGGGCAAGGAATCCTCTCCGAGCGCGCCACAGCCCTCTGCCGGGTGGCATACCGAAACCGGGGCCGGGAATGTGCCAAATGCTTCCGCGATCACCGCCTGGACCAATATGCAGCCCAGCGGTCAGGACTACGTCGAGGAACATCTGGCCCGCTTCGTCCACACGCTGGCTATTACACCGCCCGGGACCACCGGCGATCGAATCCTCGAAATGGGAGCCTATATGCAGATCACGCCGGCTCTACACTACGAGCGCGGCTATGGTGAAGTTCGCGGATGCTATTTCGGCGCGCGCGGTGAAGTCGATCGACGTACCGTGACCAGCGAGGACGGACGCGAGTTTCACTGCGAGATCGACCTGTTCGATGCAGAGAAGGACACGTTTCCCTACCCGGACGGGCACTTCGCTACCGTACTCTGCTGCGAGCTGATTGAGCATTTGCCCAGTGACCCGATGCACACGTTGTCGGAGATCCACCGCGTGCTGCGCGACGGCGGCCACGTGGTACTGACCACGCCGAACATCATCAGTCTTCGCGCAGTGGCGGCGATCCTCGAAAGCCGTCATCCCGGATTCTTCACGACGTATCTACGGCCTCGAGCGTTGGCGCAGGGAGATTCGCGCCACAACCGGGAATATACGCCATGGGAAATTGCGGAACTCCTTTCCTGTGCCGGTTTCGAGGTGGTGCGGCTCGAAACGGGCCCGTTTAAAGACGAATCCAAACCGGCATTTGCATGGGTTGAGCAATTGATCGACAGATTGGCATTCGATCTGACGCACCGCGGCGACGGAATCTACGCGGTCGGCCGAAAGGCGCATGCCGTGCGGGAACGCTATCCCGCCTGGCTCTATAGCGGATGAAATGATTACGGATCTTTGGCGTCATCGCAGGCTGACGCTGTCGCTGGTCCGCCGGGATATCGAGGCCCGGTACCGCGGCAGTTTCGGGGGCGGCTTATGGACATTTTTGAACCCGCTGCTGCTGATGATCACATACTATTTTGTCTTCGGAGTGGTCTTGCGGGCGCGTTTTCCCGGCGACCCGACCCGCGAAGGATTCGTCCTGAACTTTCTGGCGGGGATGCTGCCGTGGCTGGCCATTTCCGAAGCGTTGGGCCGCTCTCCGGGCATCATTCTCGACCACGGAAACCTCGTGAAGAAGATGATCTTTCCAACCGAGGTGCTGCCGGTCGTCCGAACGCTGGCGGCTCTGGTGACGGAATCGGTCACATTGGTCCTCTTCCTGATGCTTCTGCTGTTGACCAGGGGCGGAGTCCCAACAACGGCGCTGTGGCTGCCGCTATTGCTTGTCCCGCAGATCATCATGACCCTGGGTCTCAGTTTCCTCCTGGCCGCTACAGGCGCCTTTCTCCGGGACCTGCTGCAGCTTATCGGATTTGCGCTTACACTCTGGTTCTTTCTGACGCCGATCTGTTATCCGCCCACGGCGATCCCGTCCGAGCTTCTCCCGATTCTCGGTAAAAATCCGATGTTCGCGCTCGTTCAGGGCTACCGCGCAGTGCTGCTCGAAGGCCGCGCCCCGGAATGGGCGGCGCTGTGGAAGCTGTGGCTGATTTCGATCGTCTTATTCTGGATGGGCTGGCGCTGGTTTCGACGGCTGCAAAGCAGCTTTGCGGACGTTCTCTAACGGCGCGTTTGCTGTGGAGAAACCGGGCTTGGTTTCCCGCAGAATCTCGGCGACCACTTTTCCCTGTGGATTATCGAGCAACTCGTGCATCTTTTGATAAACAATCGCTCTCACTTCCGAAGGAATCGCATCAAATGCCGCGGAATAAATCAGCCAGCTGCAGGGATACTTCAACAAACGCTCCTCCAAATCGAGGTCACGCAAAGAGCGCCCCTTGGAGTCGCGCGGCCCCAACTTCTCGAAGTCTTCGGCAAACTGCGAGGTGCCCGTCACACGGCCTTTCAACGGATACTCGCCTTGAAACAACAATCCCTCAGCCAGTTCTCCGGCAATGCGATGAATCTGGCGCTTGGTGGAATCGGTCCATTCGCCCGGCTTCAACTCGAACAACTGCGCCACAGCCGCGTTCTGCTTCAAGATCTCGCGGGATCGCAGGGTGGCACGCGAAATCAGGTTGTGCACCTGTACCTGGTGCTGCAAAATAATCAACGCAACAATATCCGAATGCGGTACCAGATACCGGTTCGTATTCACCAGCTTGTCGAGCTTGGTGATGTGAGAGCTGTTCGCGAGATCCGCTTTTTCCGGATCGGCGCGGAGCAGGAAGTTGCCCATGTGGACATCGTTTTCCACTGTGCCGGAGACATACCAGCCGCCCCAGCGTTCCTTCATAGGGCTGCTGTCGCCTCCGGTAAAGCCGCCGCCCTGGGCAAAATCCGGATAGCCCGTCGGTAAAGTCCAAACCGAGCGCAGCAACAGTCCGGGGATATCGAAAGTCTTTTGCGATTGATGGCATTGCAAACAGTCATCGCGTTTCACAAAGGCCGGCGGACTGGAGGGG
>CAYTVP010000386.1:3331-4380 GCA_964441675.1 uncultured Solibacteraceae bacterium
ACCGCTCCCGCACCGCGTCGGCGTGGTGGAACTGGCCGAAGAACAGCGAGCCCCGCTCCGGATCTACCGATGCAATTTCAATTACGTCCCCGCCCGGAACATAACCGACGTAGACGTCGTCATTGAAATAGATCGCGCGCGGAGAATGCGGCGCGATGCGATGCAGTTGCAGGCTTGTCTTCGAAAAGACCAATCCCTGCGAGTTGTCGGGAATTTCGAGCAGTTTCAGCAGGTCGGGCAGAAATCCGAATTCCTGGTGATATTCGAGCCTTACTTCGCCTTTACGCAATCGCTCGCTTAACAGACTGACAGGGTCTTGCGCAGGGCTTTGTGCCCATGCAATTCCAAAACAGACACCCGCTACCAGCGCTTGAGCAGCGAACCGGACTACAGCACCAACTTCCATGGCTTGCGATACTCTCTCGACATATATTTTCGCGCATCCGGCTGCGCGATATGTTCCCGGGCCGGATCATAGTCGACGCGCAGGCGCGACCGCAGCGAGATATTGCTCAGGTGGCACGTCGATGAGGATTTATGACAGAACTCGATATCGGAGTTGGGCCTTGCCCGCGTGCGCACACATTCCAGAAAATTCGCCCAATGACGGGCATTTCCGCTATCGGTGGCTTTCACTTCTTCCACCGCCAGCGACGATGCCTTTTCCGGAATTAGCGTGTAGCGTGACCGATCGAGAAACATCGTCCCGTTGGTGCCCTGAAAGAGAATGCCGCCGCTCGATCCGTGGATTACCTGGCTATGCGCGGTGCGGTTCTCATAGGTTGCAATAAACCCGGGATACTCGTAGGTGGCCTGCAGAGTGTCCGGCGTCTCGCGATTGTCCTTCAGCCAAAATTTTCCAGCTAGCGTGGAGCAGGCCGTCGGCATCTGTTCGTTGAACGCCATCTGGACGATATCCAGCCAGTGAACGCCCCAGTCGGTCATCATGCCTCCGGCGTAATCCCAAAACCAGCGGAAATGAGAGAACGCCTTCGGATCGACACCAAACCGGTTCGGATTAAAGGGGCGCTTGGGAGCCGGTCCAAGCC
>CAYTVP010000387.1:0-4359 GCA_964441675.1 uncultured Solibacteraceae bacterium
TCACTTCGGTCGCCGACCTGAAGCGCAAGATCCTTCGCTATACCCGGCTCTATCAGAAAACCGCCAAACCTTTCCGTTGGAAATACTCCGATCCCTCTCGCCGCATCCCCGCCTGGTAGCGATGTCTCAGGGAAGCCTACTAGTTCCAAGGATTCCGACATAAATGTCGAACTCTGCGCCGACCTGCCTATTAATCACATCCTGTGGCTCGCTGCCGACACCTGGCCGGAAGGAATTCGGCCACGTTACGCTCCGCAGAGTGATTCCGTGAGTCTTCTCCAAAACTTGGTTCAGACTATCTATGGTAGTGACGAGCGCTCCTCTTTCCGCATCGGTTTCTGTCGTCCCGGATATGAATACGGTCAGAACTGTTAGTTGCTTTGGCACAAGTGTGTATATCATCATTCACTTTGCCCCAATCAAACGTCATAAGAACATTAGCTTAACGTTCGCCAAGCACGGCACATCTGACCGTCTAAGCACGTGTCCTCGCTGCTCCTGCAAGAGTGTATCGATGCCCAAGTGCCGCGCTAAAGGCAAAACAGTGAAAATGCCTCGTACACCGCTGCAAGTCACTACTTGGAACGCGCCAAGCGACGGTAATATTCAGCGACCGCGTCTGTATATCCCGGCGGCATCCTGTCCGACGATGCCGCGCGCGCCGCGCCGGCTTCGCCATCCAACTCCCGGCGCAGCTGCAATTCCAACTGCTCCAAGGCGGGAAGGACCTGGCTTCGCATCTTCTCGACCAGTTGCGGATTTCCTGGGAACTTGCCCGGATCGATCTGACGCATGTCGCGAATCAGACGGTCGATCTCCGCCCGGGATTGTGGGGACTCGGCGAATTGCTGCCGTAGCTGGCGGAGTTCCCTCAGGCTGTCACCATAGGCCTGTTGCGCCTGCCGCGGATCGAGCTGTTGCTGGCGCGGCGCGGCAGCAGAACCGACATTTGCCTGACGGCTTCCGTCGTTCATCGCTCCCTCAGCGCCATGCATCTCATTTCCACCGCCGCCTTGCATGCTCCCGCGCTGCTGTCCCGGCTGGTTTCCGGGCTGCTGGCCGCCCTGGGCCTGCTGGCCAGACTGCTGTCCCGGCTGACTTCCCTGCCCCGGCTGCTGACCTCTTTGCTGACCCTGTTGGCCTTGCCCTTGCTGCTGTCCGCCAGATGCGCGATCCAGTTGGCGGCGTAGCCGCTCGAGCTGCGATAGCGCCTGCTCCCGCTTATCGTCCGTCGGACCGGAGGCGTTTTCCTGTCCGGCGGCCGCCGCGGCTTCGTTCACCTGCTCGCTCAGTCGTTCCATCGCCCGTGTAACCGGTGCCTCGCGATTCCAGGTGAACGGAGCGTAACCCCGGCTAAGCCATTCGCTCATCATCTTCATCTTCAATCCGAGCTCTTCCTGCTGCGCCTGGCCGATGGCATCGCGCAATTTACCCGCGGCATCTCGCTGCGTGCCCGCCATGCCTCTTGCCGCGGATTGAATATCGCGCTCCAATTTCTCGTATTCTTCTTTGATTTGTGACTTGTCGCTCGACATCCTGCGAGCCTCCTCGCGCGTCTGCGTTGCAGCCAGACGCTCCTGCTGCTCGCGCGTTCTTCCTTGGCCAAACCGCTGCTTCAGGCCCTCTTCGAATGCCCGCTGGCGGTTCGCTAACTCCTGCGCCCGGCGCGCTAGCTCGCTTACCTGACCGGCCGTCTGCTCCTGGCGCATGCCACCCAAAAGCTTGCGCGCCTCCTGCAGGCGCTCCGCCGCGCGCTGCGATTCCTCTTCGTTTTGGCGCCCCATCTGGTTCGCCCGGCGCATGTCATCTGTCGCTTGCGCGAGTTGTTCGAGGGCGCGTTGAATCCGCGGATCGTTCGCCCGCGACTGCTGGGTGTTCGGGTCCGACGCCATGCTTCTCAGCCGCTCGGATTGCGATTGGCCCGATTGTCCCGCTTGCCCTTGCTGACCTTGCTGACCCTGTTGGCCTTGTTGCCCCTGCTGTCCCTGCTGACCCATTTGCTGGGCGAGCTGCTTCATCTGCTGTTCCAGCTTCTCGGCTTCGCGCCGCAGCATCTCCTGCTGCCACCGCTGTTCCGGCGTCTGCTGCCGATTCTGGTTGCGCTGCGCAAGCTCCTGCTGCCGCCGCGCCAGCTGTTCCAGTTTCTGCATCGCCTCATCGATTTCCTGTTGGCGATTGCCGCCGGCCGAGGCAGATTGCTGGCCGGTTTCGTATTGGTTCTTCTCGGTGTCCAGTTCCAAATCGAACAAGGATTCGAGATCGCGGCCTCCCTGCTCGCCACCGCCGCCGCCTCCGCCTTGCTGGCCAAAAGCCACCTGGATTTCGCGGAACTGGGCCTCCGCCCGCAGCAGATGCTGCAGGGCGCGCTGCTCATGCGGGATAGCTTCCTTCCATTTCAGCCCCTGCAAATTCTCAGCGGCGGGCCCCATGGCCTTCGACGCTTCTTCCATTTCGCGGACAAATGCCCGGAAGGCATCTGCGCCGCCGCCCGTTTGCCGGGCTTTCATCCGCTCGGCGAGCGAGAGGGCTTGCGCTTGCAGCTTAGTCTGAACCTCGGTGAGAAACTTCGCGTCCTCGCGTGCCTTGGCGCGATCCCGTCCGCGGCCGCGGATTTCGTTCCAGGTGGCGGCGATGATTTCTTTCTGCCGCTGAACGATCTCGTTACGATCTCCGCCCTCCATTCCGCCGCCTCCGCCGCCTTGTGCCTGCGATTGAGAATATTCACGCTCGAACGGCCTGGCTTCAATAAATGAAATATCGGTTCTCGTCGTCTGGCGGGCATCGGTCGCCGTGGCATATACACTCACCACGTCTCCCGGGCTCAGCTTGAAGTCTTCGAGAGCAAGAACGTGTTTCCCGCTTGCCTCCTTTACGCCGGCTTTCGGCAAAACCGAAATTGTTTTCTCCTCGGCACCGTTGACTGAGTAATGAATCGTGAGACTGCGCAATCCGAAATCATCGTCGGCGGAAACAGCAAGAGGAACTTCCTCGATGGGGCTGACCTTTACGTCGCGTCCCGGACTGGTAAGCTTTACCGAGGGCTCGGATTCCTGCTGAGCTTCAATAAAATAGTCGTCGGTAATGCGGATCGGCTGGTTCTGCTCGAAGGCCACAATGTGGTAGGTACCATCCTTATCAATCGGAACGACCGTGCGAACCCAGTTGCCCTCCCTGGCCTCAAGCGTTATCGGCTCGCCTTCGTCCCGCTGCAGCCGGCCGTTTTTCAGGGGACGGTCGGTTTCGATCAATAGTTCCGCCTGCGTACCGGCGACGGCGCGTAGATCGCCGCCCGGATCCTCCACCTGGGCCGCCATTCCCGTCCATTTTGGAAATTGGTAGGTGACCTTGATGCGCTTCACCGAGGGTAGATCCATCACACCCAGCCGAAACTGTTTGGAACGGATGTTCCCCGCTTCGACGTAATAGTCCAGTTCATCCCGCACAGAAGACAGCAGAAATTCGAAGCCGGCCACCTGCGACGGCAGCATCGGAACTTCTTCCCACTTCGACGAGCCTGTGTAGCGGACGTTCAACTTCGCTGTCGCCGTTTGTAGTCCGAGGACATTCGCTGTAATCAGCTGGTCTGCGTGGCGGCGAACAACTTTGTCGCCTGGTTCCACCTGAACGTCGTAAAACGGCAGATCGCCGGTCTTCGGCGTCGCTCCCCAAAGCAGGGCCGCGCCATGTCCCAGATACCCCGGACCGGAGAGAATCAGCCATCCGAGTATCCCGGCCGCGATGGCCGCAGCGCTGCTAAATCCGAAAATACGGCTTCGGGGAACGATGCGATCCGGCTCTGCATACTCGGCCACTCGCAAGGTGTCACGCGCCAGCAGGTTGAGAAGGGGCGATGGCTTGCTTTCCAGGCAGGTCACCAACCGGTGCTCGAATTCCGGATGAGCCGCCTCGGCGCGCGCGGCTGCCCGCCGCATATTGAGCGCGAGGACCGGTGTCACGATACCGAAAGCGATCGCGAATGCAACGGAGAGAAATAGGAGGATGCGGGACCAGGTAAGACTGGCTTCAGAGAACGCAAACACATTCGAAAGCAGCACCAGCACCACCGTCGCCACCAACGCGCAGACGGCCGCAACAGCCATCCCGCGAAGCGCAGCGGAGACGATCAGACGCCGGCGAATTGCCGTGAGGTATTGTGTTAGCTGATCAAGCGATCCCATCTGTTTCTCTTCCTCTCTTCTCTTCCTATGATGGTGCAGTTTCCGGATTGAGGTGACGGCTGGCCACAAACGATTCCGCGAGTGTGACAATCAGTACCGCCAGGGCGAACCACCACCAGAGGCTCACCGGACGGCGTTGCTCATTTTCCACCGCTGCGCCCGGGGCATTTTGCTCCACGCC
>CAYTVP010000388.1:0-4358 GCA_964441675.1 uncultured Solibacteraceae bacterium
ACAGGACGTCATGGTATCGGGCTGGTCGAAGTTCGCGAGCATCGGCATCCGAACAGTACGCTTATTCAGGGTATAGATCGACCTGCGGTAAATTTCGCTGCGATCTTTCGGAAGCGGCCAGAGATTGTCGGGCTCCTGCTCGGTAAAAATAATGTCGTAGATTTCGGGCTCGATCGGTAAGCGAACCGGGCGTCCGTACATCTTTCGATTCAGTTTCCCGGTGACGGCGAGAACGCTGTCACGAAGGGTCTCCGCATCCAAACGCAGCCGCGTATCGCGCTGTTGGTAGATCTTCGAGGTCACAATCAGCCGGTCGATCGCTTTCACATTCCACCCGCGCTCCACAAACTCCGCGGCCAGCCAATCCAGCAATTTCGGATTTGCCGGACGAGCGCCCAGCACTCCGAAATCATTCGGTGTTTTTACGATGCCTTCGCCCATACGGAACTGCCAAATCCGGTTGACGAAAACGCGAGGAGTCAGCGGATTCTTCGGCGATGCCAGCCATTCAGCCAGTGCCCGCCGCCGGGCGGCCGGTTCCGCCGTGGTATCGCCGTTCGATGCATCGCCCATGGCCGCGGCGACGACAACAGGAACTCCGGGCGTCACTTCGGCCTGCTTCATCTTGTGATCGCCGACCTTCAAGATATGCGTCGCGGCGGGCTGGGGCGTATCCTCTACACCGTAAGCGTATGCCGGAGGCTCGGGCTCATCCAACTCGATCTCATGAAGCTCGTTCCGCAAGGCAGTGCGCCTGGTTCGATCCTCAGCACTCAACCGTTCGAGCACTTCGTCCCACGTGGGGCTGATCTGCGACTGGGCTTCCTTGGCGAGACGCTTCTGTGTTTCATCGCGCTCGGAAGCGGGGATCGCCAACGCGGCTGCAAACGGTGGCTCGAGAGCAGCGCGCTTTTCGGCTCGCACGCGCTCGCGATACGGCTTCTCAATCGCGGCAATGGCTTCCTCTATCGGTCTCAGCTTCGCGCGATATTCCGCCAAGGCCCACTGGTACGCCAGGTTTTCCCCAGGAGCCGTGATATCGACTTCCCGGTCAAGGGCCGGCGCAAAAATTGCCTGAAGGCGGTAATAATCGGCCTGGAGGATAGGATCGAACTTGTGATTGTGGCAGCGGGCACAGTTCACCGTCAGGCCCAAAAACGCCGCGCCGACGCCAGCAGTCATTTCCGACAGCAGCTCCTGCCGGTTCATCTCCTCGTCCTGGTTCCCGCCAACAACATGCTGCGGTCCGGCACGCAGAAATCCAGTGGCGATGATTGCATCGCGATTCTCCGGCCAGATCTCGTCGCCCGCGATCTGTTCCCGGATGAACTGGTCGAACGGTTTGTTTTGATTGAAGCTGCTGATCACGTAGTCGCGATAGCGCCAGGCGTGTATGCGTTCTGCATCCAACTCAAATCCGTTCGTATCGGCATATCGGACCACGTCCAGCCACCGCTGTCCCCAACGCTCACCGTATGCAGGGGATGCCATAAGGCGATCGACCACCTTCTCATACGCATCGGGCGAGCGATCCGCCAGGAACGCCTTCACTTCTTCCGGTGTCGGCGGAAGCCCGGTCAAATCGAGCGTGACTCTGCGCAGCAGCGACGCCCCGGTAATTGCCGGTTTCGTGGCGGGCGACAGTGCGTCGATCGGGTTGCTGGTAGGGGTGCCGGGCACTGCCGGGCGCTCTATCGGCCGGAAGCTCCAGAAGTTCCGCCGGGCCTTTACGGCTTCGACTTGCGAGGAATCCGTCGATGCCGCCAGCAGCGCCAGCGCCAGCAAATACATGGTCCCTTTAGGATATAAGCTGCCGGGCTCGTTCGAAAACCGCGCGGAACATCTCCGCTGTCAATCGTCCGGTTTGGGTGTTTTGCTGGCTCGGATGATAGCTGGCGATCAGAATGGGATCGGTTTCGTAGACCTGGTGATGGCCGAAGGCTAGCACCGGCAAGCCGCGAACCTTCCGGTACGCATCGAACCCGATCCGCCCCAGCGCCACCACTACGCGCACATGTTTTAAGAGCGCTACTTCGCGGGCAAGGTATGGGCGGCAGTTTTCGAGTTCGTCGATCGCAGGCTTGTTATCCGGCGGAGCGCAACGGGCCGCGGCGGCAATCCAACAACCCTGAAGCTTTAATCCGTCATCCCTCGAAATACTTTCCGGCTGATTCGCAAAGCCGGTTTCATAGAGTGCCCGGTAGAGAAATTCTCCGGAGCTGTCGCCAGTGAACATACGGCCGGTACGATTGGCGCCATGGGCGCCGGGAGCCAGCCCGACGATCAGCAATCGGGCTTCCGGGTCGCCGAATCCAGGCACCGGACGACCCCAGTATTCCTGATCGCGATATGCGCGCCGCTTCAACTGCGCCATCCGCTCGCGGTGCTCCACCAAACGCGGACACCTTCGGCAGACAACGATTTCGCTCGAAACCTTCCTAAGGGAATCCGCTGGCACTACCCGATTAGGTTAATCTGCCCGACGCCGCCGCGGACATCCAGGCGAATGGTCGGCTTTGTCTTTCCATAGGCGTCGTTGACGTAACGGTTGCCCTCTTTGCGCAGATTATTGACGGAGATTTCTCCGATCCCGCCCTTCGCTTCGGCAATGACGCCGACGTCAGACGGCAGGCGAACGGTCGCCTCCCCCACACCGCCGCGGATCTCCACATCGTAGTCGCGCTTTGGATGACCACGGAGGTCAACTTCTACTTCGCCAACTCCCATGTGGATCTCCACCCGGCGCAAATCGAGGCTTCCCAGATTCAACCGGCCTTCTCCTGCCCCCATCCGCATCAGGACATCAAGCGGCGTATCATCGTTTACCCTAAGATTCCAACGGTTCTCAACGTCCCCTCCCACATGGATTTCGCGAGAGGCGGCCTGCTCTACGAGCAGGTGTCCTCGGAACCCCGTGGAGTCATAGCGCACTTGCGGCTTCATGAGAGGAACGTTGTAGCGAAATTCGGCCTCAAGCAACTTTTCGGCGCCTCCCGAAATGCGCAACTCCCCAGCGGTGATCTTCACTTCCAAGCGCACCATCTCCGCCTTGCCCCGCTCGATTGACACGTTATCGACCCTTGGCTCGCCCGCCGGATCGCGATGCACACTGATACACCCGGCGCCCACCAGCACCAAAGCCGCCGCGACGACCAAACTATGAGAGCGCTGCATGGGCTCCTCCCTGGCTATACATTACGCGAGTTGCGTACCGGATGTTCCCGCGAGATGCTCATGATACAAACTAAGATCATGCGAATGCTTCCGTTCCTGATGATCTTGGGGTCCGCACTCGCAGCAGAGGGACTTTCGCAAAAGGACCGCGATTTTACGATGAGCCATTTGCACGGGACGCGGAAGCTGGTTCTCGACGCGGTAGAAGATCTGAAGCCGCAACAGTGCAGCTTCAAACCCGCGCCCGATCGCTGGTCGATCTGCGAGGTAGTGGAGCATCTGGTTGTGACCGAAAAGGGCTTGTTGCCGTTGGCCCAAAAGCAGCCTTCGCCTTCCTCAGCCGCAGGCGAGCGCTACAGCGACGACCAGATTCTCAAGAATGTCTCATCCCGGGCGGAGAAGGTGAAAACTCCGGAGATGTTTCAGCCCAAGGGAACACTGAGCCGGGACGAAGTATTGGCTCAGTTCAAACAAACGCGCGATACCACGATCGCCTTTATTCGCGACACCCAGGACGACTTGCGGGCGCGTGTGTCGACCTCCCCGGCGGGCCCCAGCGACCCTGTGCAATGGCTGCTGTTTATCTCCGGGCATACCAGCCGGCATCTGGATCAGATCGCGGAAATCAGGGCTGACTCGAAATATCCGAAATAGAAGTATCCGAAATGGATGCCACCGGAATGGCGGCCGCAGTCCCCGGCGGCTGCTTGCCATTGAGGCGATTAAGAATCGTGGAAACGTAGTCCTGCGTTTCCCGGAACGGCGGCAACCCACCGTATTGCTCGATTCGATGCGGTCCGGCATTGTAGGCTCCGAGGGCCAGCCCGACATTGCCGCCAAAGCGGTCGAGCAGGCTGCGCAGGAACCGGGTTCCGCCTTCGACATTTTGCTCGACATCGAACGGGTCGCGAACACCAAGCGAGGCAGCAGTTTCCGGCATGAGCTGCATCAAGCCCATCGCCCCAGCCGTCGAAACAGCGCACGGATAACGGGCGGACTCTTTGCGGATCACGGAATCGACCAGAAGTTCCGGCAGGCCATGTCGCGATGCGGCGGAGGTAATAATTGGCGCGAGGTGGCGCGGCGCGATCGGATCGCAAGGAGGCGGCGCTGCAAGGGCAATAGGCGTGGCTGTTTCGCGCGGCCAGGGGACCGTATAAAAGCTATCCTCCGTCTCCAGCGTC
>CAYTVP010000389.1:0-4340 GCA_964441675.1 uncultured Solibacteraceae bacterium
GATGTACACGGCCAATGTTGGAGCTGGCGCATGGTGGAAGCAAGCTTACGGCCAGGCCCCGGACGTGGCTCTGAATCACCCGTCGCGCTGGCAGGCGTCCAAGCGTCCGGCGTCCAATCCGATTCCCGGCAATTGCCTTATGGGGGACTCGGTCCACAACTGCGTGGACCTCAGTCCACGGTCCCCGGACAATCCGTCGTTGAGCGTCTTCCACCAGATGCGCGGGCTGTTCATCTCCAGCGGCACCGCTCCGGGACAAGGGCCGCAGCTGGAATCGGCCAATGCCGGCGATGTGCTGACGCTTGAGGCGCGCGTGTACAATTACAGCCTGGCCGATGTGCCGGATAGGACTCAGGTGCGTGTGCGGTTCTACTTCACTCCCTGGAACAACGACAAAGGTATACCCGCCGGCCCAAGCGTCCTGATCAATGAAGAAACGGTGGGTCCTATCCCAAAGTTCGACCAGTCGTTGAGCACGCCGAATTGGGTGCTGGTGCCGACAACGTTTGATACGGGCAAGTTTTCTCAGACCCAGGGCGGCGACGTGTCGGTTATGTTCTCGGTGCTGGTTTGGATGCAGGACGCGAACGGCGCGCTCGTCCAGGAGATGCCCGGCCACGGGCTGACCGGCGTACCTGGCTCGTCGATAGCCTCGCTTGCCGACATGGCCAAGCTCGAGGAATGCCAGGTTGACGGCAGTTGCTACAGCAACAATGTCGGGTTCTATCCACAGGTGTTCTATATCGCCGGACCTTCGGCGGCTGCCCTCGCAACTCCAATGTCGACCATTGCCTCGATCGACATCAGCAAGCTGGATGTGTCGGCCAACCGGCTAACTACGCGAGACAGCATTGTTGTATCCGCCACGCTTTCGGCCGTCGGCGAGCCGGCGTCAGGAGTGAGCGTGAACCTTTACGATGGGCATCCGGACAACGGGGGCCGGTTGGTCGGAGTGACACGAGTCCCCTATCTGGCAGAAGGAAGTCAACATAAGTTCCAGACGTGGTATCGAACCGACACCTGCGGTGTGCACCAGTTGTTCGCGGTGGTCAACAGACGCCGAGGGTCCGAGATCGTGCGGCGCGCGCAGCCGGTGCACGTTGCGTGCAGCGCGGGCCAATCCGCGATGAGCGGGAGACGGAAGTAAGTAAATCATTTCAGTCACAACGAGGAGTTAATGCAAATACACGTAGCCTTCCTGACACTGGCCGGACTGTGCACGGCCGGCATCGCATACGCGCAAGAGAGCAACGAAGTGATCACAAATGGCCCGGTCAGCTTCGTGCGAGGCAGCGCGCGGATTCAACCGTCGGGGGGAACTGCCGGCGCGGGTGTTGCGTATAATTTCCTTCCGTACACGTTACCCGGGGAATATTTCAATCCCCAAACGGGCAACATAGAAAACGATCCTTTCGACATCGCGTACGCCAGCAATGCACAGCCGCTTCAAACCAGCGATTGGTGGACGGGAATCGGCTTACAGTGGCGTGGATGGGTGGTTGGCCGGAGCCAACCGGAGGGACAGATCGGCCGGACCGTCGCCTTCATCAGCGAGCCGTTTCATATGCAGTTTCTCGACGTCACGCCAGTGGGCGATAACAACGTCCCTGGTATCTCGTTGCCCGTTCATGGCCTGCGAATGTGGAATCAGAATGCGATCTCCGTGCGAACCGACGGTAAGCTGAGTTCCGCCGATCCGTTCGATCCATCGCTGAATTTCGCGGGCCGGGGAAACATCGCGAGGGAGTCCTCGCCCGCCGTGACCGTGGGTCTCGCCAACATTCATCCGCTTGGTACCGCGCCCCGTGAGAAGGCTCCGTTCACCAATGTGAAAGTGCAGAGCTATTCGGATTGGGGCGCTGCTGTCTCCTATACAGACCAGGGCGCCAGCATGGCCATCACCATGGCAAACGGAAGTCCGTTTGTCTGGTTCGAGCGGACGGAGGGAGCGGCGCCGTTCATTGTTTGGGCGGGAGACCGCGACCCAAGGGGAGAACTTACCGTTTGGTACGACCACGACAACATCATCGGTCTGACGGTAACGACCACTTACGTCCCCTTCAACGCGGTCCCCCAGACTGTATCGACGGCTTCTTATATCGTGTACGCGGATTCGGGTTCCTGGACCGAGGAGCGCGCCACCAGCGCCAGCATGTCGATGTTTACCAATATGGCCGCCTCGCGCGTGGCCGTGCTCGCCGTTCCGCACAACATCCCGCAAAACGATACGAACGCCTTGCTGAACGCGCTGACCGATCTTCGGCAGTACGCCTGCCTCAAGATCGTGGACACGAAGATTCACTATCCACCGATTCCTGGATCGGATTCCAGTGTCGTCGAGAATGGCTCGACCCTTCCATTGGGTTATGACGTCAAGAATTCGACGCTCCGCCTGAAACACGAAGTAACCGGTGCGGCATTTCCAATTACCGGCTGCGCCATGGGGACGCCCCCATTGCAGATCGTGCTTCCGCATCACCGTAAGGTCATGACCGCTTCGAGCCGGTTGAATATCCCTCAATCCGGAGCCGGGCCGAAGTACACGTGGAACGGAGTCATCGGCGAGCTTCAGGCATACAAGGGCGCTTCGTATGTCCGCGAGATTCGCACCAAAGGGCTATTACCTTATCTGCCGGGACTTGCTATCTACGGCAACGTAGAGAATCCATTGACTCCCGGACAAATGTCCAGAGAAGACATTTACCAGGAGTTGAAACGCTGGTTTTTCGTTGAGGAACCGATTCCTCCCCCGAATCACCTGGACTCTTTCATACGCAACATCGGAACCTATTCCGGAATTCAGACGCCGACTTATATGCAAGCTCTGGCGGCGTTGTATGAGTCGCTGATCATTGCCGATCAGCTCTCGCAGACAGGCAGCCCCGGCGCGCCGCCGGACAGCCAAGCCTTCGGAAACTCCATCGATCCGGACCTTTCCCGCACGAAGGCTAGTGTTTCCGCCGAGATGCGCGAAGAAATTTTACAGGCGCTTAAGGAACTGGTCGGACAATGGGGCGATATTAACACCGCTCAGTTCTTCGCCTACAACCCAACTTACAAGTCGACTTTCGGGTATCCGGACGGATATGGCTCGGTCCAGAATTTCAACGATCATCACTTTCACTATGGGTACTTCCTGCGCGCCGCCGCAATGATCGGCCGGTTTGACCCTGCATGGATGCGGGCTTACATGCCGATGTTCGATCTTCTCCGGCGCGATGTGGCTACCTACGATCGCGCCGACTCCGAGTATCCGTTTTTGCGGGAGTTTAGTCCGTTCTACGGCCATAGCTGGGCCAATGGGACCAGCGACTCAGGCGGCAACGATCAGGAATCGACCAGCGAAGCTTTGAATTTCGCGGTTGGTCTTATCGAACTCGGCATGTTGGATGAAAATCCCGATTGGCGTGACATCGGCATGTACCTATATGAAGAAGAGATTCTGGCCGCCGAGCAGTACTGGTTCAATCAGGATGCCGATCTGAGCAGGAGTTCGACGGACTACTACAACGGAAATTGGCCGAGTCAGCTTGTAACGTTCCGGGGGCCGGATGGCAGTGCCTGGAACACAACGCTTGTCACGAATGTCAAACAATATGGTGTGTTCCGGAATACGTTTTTCGGAGGCATCCAGGGATCCTACACGATCCAAGCCACACCTCTGAGCGCATTCACGCTCTATCTCGGCCGCAATCAGGATTGGTTGAAAGCAACGTGGGATCAGTACATAAAGGAAGTCGGCGATCCGGACGGAGTGTATGACGTAATCGTCTCGAGCTTGCAAGCGCGGCTTCCGGGAACGGGAACATCGGTTACCGATACCGGATTGGGTGGAGCGTTACAGCGGATTGCCCGCCCGCACAACTTTTTCCAGGGATCGACGAATGCCATGGGGAAGCATTGGGCATATACGCTCTCGGCGCTAGGCCAACTGGACTCAACTGTCGTCGCGGATACACCAATGTACGGCGTTTTCAAAAATGACGGCGGACGCGCCTATGTTGTGTACAATCCAACGAACTTGCCGGTAGACGTCACGTTCACCGACACCGTCAGCAATACGCAGACCACCGTGAACGTGCCGGCGTTCTCGCTGAAAACGCAGACGGATAGCGGGACGAGTCTGGAAGAATACCCCACGCCACACGACGACGACCCCCGCCGCCTTTTTCTCCGCGCCGCCGGAAGGCTTCTGCCTTCGCCCGGCGCATGGAAGCCGACGGGAGGTCAGTCATCCTACCCGGCGGATGCATCCGGTTTGGCGTCAACGCTTGAGATCGTTCCGCCGAGACCCGATGCGGCAAATTCCTGCACGACCGTGGCGTTCAGCTTGATGCGCG
>CAYTVP010000390.1:0-4317 GCA_964441675.1 uncultured Solibacteraceae bacterium
ATCCAGCAGCGGGGGGAGTGGTCGGGCCGGCGCATCCTACCCGCCTCGTGGGTCGAGGCAGCCGTGGCCCGGCAGACGCAGGTGGATGACAGCGGCTACGGGCTCGGCATCTGGCACCGGTGGTACGGAGTGAAGACGGCGTCCGGCCAACGCCGGGTGGATACCGTGATGCTTTCCGGCAACGGCGGCCAGAAGGTGTACCTCGTCCCGTCCCTCGACCTCGTCGCGGTATTTACGGGGGGCTCCTTCAACGCGGGGTCGCCAGTGAACGCCATGATGACGCAGATCCTGCTGCCGGCGCTGCTGTCGACGGGACCCACGCCGCCGTAATCGGGCCCTGCCCTGGCGGTCGCACGATAACGTGCAATCCGTGTGACGCAGTACTCTAGGTGTGCATCCGCTCGGCCCAGCCGAGAAAACGTCCCAGGTCTCGCCGGTTAGTCCAGACGAAACGCCAGAAATCACGCGGGGAGATACTCTCGGCCGGTAATCCTGAGAATGTCTCGATTCTCCAGCGAAGGTAGGGACTTCGCCATGGAGCCCAACGGTAGCCTCGCGACGCCCGCCAGAGAAATTCGATCATCGCCTGCTGGTGTTGCGGGCGCCATCCGGAGTAGCGTAATAGCCGCTGCGGGTCCTCACAGCGGGCTTGTTCGACCCCGACACCGTCACCTTGATCTGACGGAAGCTTCCATCCAGTGCCTGAATCGAGGGCGAATAACCCAGCACATACTGATTCCGGATGTCGTGCGCCACCTCAAGGGAGATCTTCTCCACCTCGGACAAATCCTTGGGGAAGTAGTAAAGTCCGCCGGTCGCTTCGGCAATCGCTTGAATGGCGCGCTTGGCTTTCCTGGCCTCCCGTTTTTCCTCGACATCAAGGATCCCAATCGTATGGACAACGATCTGGTTGCCGCCGCCCGAAAGCTTGCGGATCAAGGTCTCAAGCTTTGTAACGCTGGCATTGTCGTTGCCATCGGTGATCAGCATAATCACCTTCTTGTCACGCTTTCCCTTGTTCTGCATGCGATCAACCGTCATGGTGATGGCGTCGTACATAGCGGTCCCGCCGCGGGCATCGATCCGCGTCAGGCCTTCTTCCATTTTTTTGATGTCGCTGGTGAACGGTACATCTTCATACGCTTCGTCGTTGTAGTTCACCACCATTACTTCATCCAGGGGATTCGACGCCTTGATCATGGCCAGAGCGGCGGCTTCCACCTGCGGACGGCGGCCTCGCATACTGCCGGAATTATCGATGATCAAGCCGAGAGAAATCGGGATATCCTCGCGGCGGAAGATGCGCAGGGTTTGCTGCGTTCCATTTTCGTAAACTTTAAACGCATCGCGGCCAAGGTGGGTTAATAGCTTCCCCTTGTTGTCAATAACCGACGCGTGTAGGACAACCAGCCGCGTATCCGCTCGGAAGATCGCCTCTTCCTGCGAAATCGCCAGAAGAGAAGAGACACAAACGAGTGCGGCCAGCCTTTTATTGGGCAGGCGCATAGTATCCTTGCCGCCAAAACGGGCGCAACGGCGGCAGCCCGCGCGGCTGATTTAATTTTACCGTGACTCGCCGGTATTTCCCATCCCGGCTTTGATTGATCGGCGAGTATCCAATCACATACTGATTGCGCAGCTCAATGCCGATTTTAGCGGCAACATCCGGAAGCTCGTTGATATTTTCAACCGCAAAGTGGCGTCCGCCGGTTTGCTCCGACAATTCACTCAACAGTCCGGGTCCGGAGAGTTCCTCCGCTGTCCGGCCGCGCGCATGGATCGGCTCGAAAATGCCGATCGCATAAATTTGCACGTCGGCTTCGCGGACAGCGTTTCGAATCTCGCTCTCGGTATAACGGCTGGAATTATCGCCGCCGTCCGAGATAATCAAAACGGCCTTTCTGGTGTTTTTTGCCTTCTTCATCTGGCTCATCGCCAGGTATACGCCGTCAAGCAGAGCTGTCCGGCCCTTGGCTTCCGTAAAAGCCAGCCGGTTCTGGATCTCCTCCGTTTGGTGTGTAAACGGCACCACCAGGTCCGGCCGGTCATGAAATTGGACCAGAAAGAATTCATCTTCCGGGTTGGCGGTTTTGAAAAACTGAGCAGTGGCCTGACGGGACTTGGTCAGCTTGGACCCCATGCTGCCGCTGGCGTCGTAGACCAAGCCGATCGATAATGGCGCGTCCTCGCTGGCAAACTGCGTAATCTGTTGTTCCACCTTATCCTCGAACAACTTGAAATGCTCGCGATCCAGTCCGGTGACAAAACGGTTCAGCGGATCCGTCACCGTAACGTTAATCAGAACCAGGTTGGTATCGACACGGATGTTCGATTCCCGGGTTGGCTCGGTTTTGGGCGCGACGGTACTCTTTCGCGGCTCAATGTTGACCTTGCCGCCACCGCTTTGAGCCTCCAGGCGGAGGAGAAATACGATGCCGAGTAGCGCACAGATTGAAAATTTTACGATCATGCCGCGATCTCCCGGAGACAGCGACTGCTGCTGTCCGCAGTATACCTCCGTCGCCGGAAAGACGAACTTCTTTTAACCTTTCAATGCATTTGAGATCACATCCGCCGGCTATCGCCGGTTGAAACCGGAAGGTGATAGCATCACGTCAGAAGGTGTTAGAGAGAAGGAATGCTGATTCGCACTCGACAAGACTGGGAACTCCCTGAGCGCGAGGCGACACCCGAATCCGCCTACTGGAATCGCCGGGACCTGCTGCGCTCGTCCGCACTACTCGGCGTAGGGAGTCTGCTGGCCCGCGCCAATACGGGCGCCAATACGAAGGGTCCTTATCCTGCCAAGCGCAACGCGGAGTTTACTCTCGACCGGGATATCACCGAAGAAGCGGCCGCCATCGGCTACAACAACTACTACGAATTTCATCCTACGAACAAAGAACGCGTCCAGTTCATGACGGAGAAGTTTGTGACCACGCCCTGGACAATCGATGTCCGCGGCCTGGTGAACAAACCCAAAAAGTATGATCTGGACGACCTGCTGAAGCGGATGCCCTTTGAAGAGCGGCTATACCGGTTTCGCTGTGTCGAACGATGGTCGATGGCCGTGCCTTGGACCGGCTTTCCCATCTCGGCGTTGATCAAGGAAGTGGAACCGAAGCCCGAGGCGAAGTTCCTCCGTTTTGTCACCATCAACCGGCCGGACCAGATGCCAGGCATGAAGATGGCTCCTCACTATCCATGGCCGTATTTCGAGGGTCTGCGAATGGACGAGGCGATGAATCCGCTATCGTTATTTGTCACCGGCGTCTATGGCAAACCGCTGCCCGTACAGAACGGCGCTCCATTTCGGGTGATCACGCCCTGGAAGTATGGCTACAAGAGTCCCAAGTCGATCGTTACGATCGAGTTCGTCTCTAAGCAGCCGGGTACGCTTTGGAACGAGCTGGCGCCTAGCGAATACGGATTCTACTCGAACGTAAATCCCGATAAGAGCCATCCGCGCTGGTCGCAGAAGACCGAGCAGTTGATTCCGACAGGCGAGCGCCGCCGCACCTTGATGTACAACGGCTACGAGAGCTACGTGGCCGGGCTGTATAACGGCAAAGAGTTCTAGCGTTCAGGCTGCTTATCGCGGCCGGGCGCAACCACGCCCAGCATTACCGGTTTTCGTGCCCCGGTAGCGGACGGAATATTCGACGGCCGTCCTCGCAGAGTTTCCGCCGCCATCACCGCAAAGGCCACCGCTTCTTTGGCATCGGGATCGATCCCATAGGCGGCCGTGGTTTCGATACGCACGCCCGGAAGAAATCCGGCCAGGTACGCCATCAGCGTTGGATTGCGAACACCGCCTCCTCCCGCGATCAGGTCGTCGACCCGCATTTTGGGTTGTACAAAGCGCCGGATGCTGTCGGCAATAGATACCGCCGTGAAAACCGTGGCCGTGGCTACGGCATCCGGAAACGAAATGCCGGTCGCCAGAATCGTCTCGACAAACTCCCGGCCGTACTGTTCCCGTCCTGCGGATTTTGGGGGGCGCTTTTTGAGAAACGGGTCCGCCATTAAGCGGTTCAGCAGGTCCCGGTCCAGGCGTCCGCCGGCCGCTATGCGCCCGTTGCGGTCAAACATCTGCCGCCCGCCGCTGTGGCGCGCAACCATGGCGTCCATCACCATGTTGGCGGGACCGGTATCGAAAGCCATTACGTCACCAGGCGAAGCATTTGGCGGAATCGCCGTGACGTTCGCAATGCCGCCGAGGTTCAAAGCCACCCGGCCTCGTGACGGATGCCGGAACAGTTTGTAGTCAAGATAGGGAACCAGCGGCGCACCCTGCCCGCCGGCCGCCATGTCCCG
>CAYTVP010000391.1:0-1074 GCA_964441675.1 uncultured Solibacteraceae bacterium
TCGGCGCCAATCCCCTATGAATCTGCGCCCGCGACCGGACCCGTTCGACGATTTCCTGCCCGAGATAACACCCCTTTGCGAAATCGACCGAGTGCATCTGTCCGGTTTCCTGCAGCAGAAACCGTTCGGTGATTTCGTCCCCATACCGGGGAACGCCGTGCTCAAGACGGACCAGATTCGTGGCTTCGGCATCTGCTTCCTCGCCCAGGCGGGCAGTCAGATCCGCCCGGTCGCCGGGTGAGGTAATGATCCGGAACTGTTCCGGGGAGGTCCGGTAAAGCAGCCGGGCCATCCAGCCGACTGACGAAAAATCCTGTTCGGGCGGCTGCACTCCGAGACTGCGAAGCAATCCCTCGGCCTGCGGACCTTCGACGGCGAGACAGACGGTGGAATCCGTGATGTCCTCGAGGGTGACGTCGTCGGCAATGATGTAACCATCGAGATGATCGAATACCTTGCCGCGCGTCTCGGGTTCGGTATCCAAAATAAAATGGTCCTCACGGCAAATCACCACCGCATCAGCAAGAATCTTCCCCTGCGCATTCAGGAAGAACGCGTAGCGTCCCTCGCCCGGCTCGAGACCTTCCACGCGATTGGTGGTCATCGCATGCAACAGGCGCGCGCGATCTTCTCCCGTAACTTTGATTCGCCCCCGCCCCGATACATCCACCCAGGCACTGGACTCGCGGAGCGCTTCGTACCCTTTCACGGGGTTCCCATCGTACGGAAATAGCGCAAAACTCCGCCAAGAATAACAACCACGCTTCCGCTATAGACAATCCCGGTAATCCACCGGCGCCGCTTTTCGGGATCGATGTTCTGACGGATCTGCAGAAGCGAAATTACGATGACGTGGAGAGCCAGGAGGACTTTCATCCCGAATACCATGTGCCAGTTCGAAGTCACTCCGCCCTGCAGCGCCAGCACGAACTGCCATGCTCCAGTCAGAACAACGGCGACGACGGGCAGCAGAACATACCATGCCGGAATCCGTTCTATGCCCTTTTCGACAAAGTGGATGTAGAAAGCCGATCCCAACAACATCACTACGCTCAGAATGTGAACTGCGCGTAG
>CAYTVP010000391.1:1084-4294 GCA_964441675.1 uncultured Solibacteraceae bacterium
CGCGTAGCACCACCCCAAGAATGTCTTCCATAGTTACCCTTGAGTATAGAGATGATTCACGAAGTCCTGCCTGTTGGGATGCTGGAGTGCAACTGTTCGATTCTTGGCGACGAGGATACGCGCGACGCCATGGTGGTCGATCCCGGCGACGATATCGACCAGATCATGGCCCTTGTAAACAAGCACGGGCTTACCGTCCAGACTATTCTTATTACCCATGCCCACATCGACCATGTCGCCCAGGTTCCGGAGATCCAACGCCGGACGGGGGCTCCCGTTTTGATGCATCCGGGCGAGCAGGAACTGTACGACCATCTCGACAAGCAGGCAGCCTGGATCGGAGTGCCGGTTCCGGAGCGAGCCACCATCGACCGGTACCTGAAGTCGGGCGATGTTCTGAAAGTCGGCAATATCGAACTCGAGGTATTGTTCACGCCCGGGCATTCACCCGCCAGCGTTTCGCTGTGGATTCCGTCCGAGCAGCGCGCCGTAGTGGCCGATACGCTCTTTCGCCGGTCCATCGGCCGGACGGATTTACCCGGCGGCGATCACGCCATCCTGGTGAAATCCATTCGGGAGAAGCTGCTGACTCTGCCTCCGGAGACGGTAGTCATCCCCGGACACGGTGAGCTGACGACGATCGATGAAGAATCGCGCTTCAATCCTTTCCTTTAAGTTCATCTTTTGCCTCACTCGCCGTTCCTCTAAGTTCGCCATTCGGATAAACTAAACATTTACATCCTGTGGCTTGGCCTGCGGGTGGACGCGGAAACCATGAAGCCCGCTGAGACTGTCGCGATATATCCCGGATCGTTCGATCCCATCACTAACGGACATCGCGACGTTATTAGCCGCGCCGCAAAGATTGCGGACCGTTTGATTGTGGCGGTGCTTCGCAACGAAACGAAGCAGCCGCTATTCAGCGTGACGGAACGGATGGAAATGTTACGGCACGTGGCCAGCGAGTTTCCCAACGTGGAAGTGGATGCCTTCGCCGGTTTGCTGGTGGATTACGCATCCCGGCGCAACGCCACGCTGATCGTCAGGGGGATCCGGGCGATCTCGGATTATGAAGGCGAGTTGCAGATGGCGCTGATGAACCGGCGCTTACGGCCTGAAGTAGAAACCGTCTTCTT
The DNA here is from genome assembly GCA_964441675.1 of uncultured Solibacteraceae bacterium. Lineage (GTDB taxonomy): Bacteria > Acidobacteriota > Terriglobia > Bryobacterales > Bryobacteraceae > JAPKYZ01. The sequence continues at coordinate 2,221 of CAYTVP010000391.1, forward strand.
AATGGCCGGTGAGCAGTATTCGTTTGTCAGCTCCCGGCTGGTGAAGGAAGTGATTCGCCTCGGAGGCAATATCAGCGGCCTGGTCCCCGCCGTTGTGGAGGAAAAGTTGAAAAATCGCATTCTGGGAGATACAAAGTGAGCACCGCAACCACTGGATTGGCAAAGACAGTGTTGGCCGATCGTGTAAAGCTGATTAGCGTTTCTTCGACCATGAAGGTCGCTGCGGAGGCCGATCGCCTTCGGCGCGAAGGCGTAGACGTTGTCGACTTCAGCGTTGGCGAGCCGGATTTCCCCACTCCGGACAACATCAAAAAGGCCGCCATCGCGGCAATTGAAAATAACTTCACAAAGTACACGCCCGCGGGCGGCACCGTGGAGCTGAAACAAGCTATTATCGACCGCCACCGTACCGACTACGGCACCGACTATAAGCTGAACGAGGTAATTGCCGGCGTCGGCGGCAAACACGAAATCTTCAACCTGATGCAGGTGCTGGTGAACCCCGGAGATGAAGTGATCATTCCGGTGCCTTACTGGGTCACTTTCAAGGACGTGGTGAATTATGCGGGCGGAAAGTGTGTCTTCGCGCCCACGGACGAAGCCAACGGTTTCACCCTTACCGCGGAGCTGTTGAAGCAGTATGTAACGCCGCGGACCAAAGCGCTGATCATCAATTCGCCGTCGAATCCGTCAGGCGCGGTAACGCCGCGCGCGGAGTTGGAAAAGATTTACGAGCTGGCCAAGGCACACGGTTTTTTGATCATCACCGACGAATGCTACTGCCGGTTCTTATACGAGGACGAGCCGTTTTCGATGGCTTCGCTCCCTGGCGCCAAGGATACGGTCATCGTAGCGGGGTCGCTCTCGAAGACGTATGCCTTCACCGGCTGGCGTATCGGCTTCGCGCTGGCGCCTGCGCCGATTATTTCGGCGATCAATAACCTGCAGAGCCATTCGACGTCGAACCCAACATCCATTGCGCAGAAGGCAGCGGTTGAGGCGCTGCGCGGCTCGCAAGACTCGATCCCGGAGATGCTGGCCGAGTATCGCCGCCGCCTTGCGTACGTGCTCCCGCGCCTGCGCGCAATCCCGGGCGTTTCCGTACAGGAGCCGCGCGGGGCTTTCTATGCCTATCCGAACATCTCAGCGCTGTTGGGCGGCAAGGTGAAAACGCCGCTCGAGTTTGCCGAAAAGCTTCTATCGGAAGCTCATGTCGCAACCGTGCCCGGCGAAGCATTCGGCACGGATCAGCACATCCGAATCTCGTATGCCGCCTCTATGGAGGATTTGGCGCGAGGACTCGACCGGCTGGAGAGCTTCGCCAATACGATCCGGGAATGAGCACGCGGCGGCTGGCAGAAGAGTTTCACCCCAAGGTTTGGGGTTCCACTCAACTCGAGCCCTGGTATCGCAACGCCACCGAGAAGATCGGCGAAGTGTGGTTTACCGGAGATCCGAAGCCGCCGCTGCTGATCAAGCTTCTTTTTACAACGGAGCCGCTGTCGGTGCAGGTGCACCCCAGCGGACCGGCACCGGTCGGCAAAACGGAAATGTGGCACATCCTCCGCGCGGATCCCGGCGCGGCGGTAGCACTCGGTTTTCACGAGGAAGTTTCCGAAGATTGCCTTCGGAAGGCATCCCGGACCGGGGAGGTGGAAAAGCTCCTGAAATGGTTTCCGGTACGGCCCGGCGATACGATTTTCGTTCCGGCCGGCACCGTCCATGCCATCGGCCGCGGTCTCGTGCTGTGCGAAGTGCAGCAGTACTCGGATATCACTTACCGGCTGTACGATTATGGCCGCGCGCGCGAGCTACATCTCGAAGAAGGAATCCCTGTGTCGAATCGTGGCCCCCACCCGGGCCCCATCCGAAACGTTGCCCCGGGAGATCCGCTGGTGGAATGCGAGTATTTTGTCACGCGGCGGCTTCAGCTGTCCGGCCAGCACCGGGTCGATGACGGCATTCTGATCTGGCTGGAAGGCACCGGCTCGATCGGTGGGAACCCGTGCCAGGCTGGGCAAGCCTGGGAGCTGAGCTCGCCGTCAACAGTCGAGGGCCGCGCGGAGGTCTTGCA
>CAYTVP010000392.1:0-4291 GCA_964441675.1 uncultured Solibacteraceae bacterium
CAGCATACCGGAAAATCGCTCGCCGAAAAGTGAAAGGATGTCTATGGGCCGCACAAAGGATTGTACGTTCGCCGCCCAAATGGGCTTTTCTGGCCACCCTACGTCACTGGACAGCATAGGGTCGAGCGTCTGTCCTAGTCCTTGAGTTGGTCCCTGAGGCTGACGGACAGATGCTCGCTCATCGCCTCACGGGCCCCGGCAACATCCTGAGCCTTGACGCGGTCCAAGATGTTCGTGTGATAAGTGATCGCGCGCTCGATAGCTACGGCAGGCCCCAAGGTTTGGAAGATCCGAACACGAAGATCCACCATCAGGTCGTTCAACGAGTCTGCCAGAATCGAGAAAAGCGGGTTACCGCAACCAGCAGCCAACAAATTGTGGAACGCTACGTCCGCTTGTGCAAAGGCTCTGGCTGTTAGCTTGGGCTCGCGAAGCGCGCTTATAGTATCGGCCATCGCTTCGACTGTTGCCGGGTGAGCATTCCCGGCTGCCAGACCTGCGATGTGGATCTCCAGCACCCGGCGGACGTCATGGATTGCCTGCGGGTCCATCACGCTGGCCTGCAAGAGCAATTTCATGGGCTGGCTTATAACCTTGCTGGTCAGGCCACGCACGTACATACCTGAGCCCGGTCTCACCTCTATAAGACCCTTGGCTACCAACCCTCGAATCGCTTCGCGTACCACCGTTTTGCTGACACCTAGATTCTCGGTCAGCTCTCGCTCCGATGGCAGCTTATCCCCTGCTTGGAGGGAGCCACGCATGATCAGCTCTTCTATTTGAAGCTGAGCTCTTTCCGTCAATGTGGAAATGTTGGCGACAGATGTGAAGAGACCATCAGACAACATCCGTTTGAGTGTCCCCTGTAGACGTGAGAGATGTCAAGAGATTAGCCAGCAGTCATATACCATATGACCGATCCGATTTGAATTTCAGCTTGACACATAAAGATTTAGAGTGTAGGTTGTCTAAGATTTCAAAAGCGATAATATAACTTGTCGGATTGCCACCACATTATTTATTATGGGTCCGATACACGTGTAGTCGGCCTGAGGAGGGTTTAGGGAAATGCGCCGTCTCTTTGCATGTCTATGTTTTCTGAGTTTTTCATCCACCTTGGTGGCGCCACACGCGTCTGGGCAGTCCCGGGACACCGCTTCGATCTACGGAGTTGTGTAGGATCACCAAGGCGCCATCATCTCGGGCGCTCGCGTGACGGTGATTAGCCCCGCAACCCAGCAAACGCGAGCCGTCACCACCGATTCTGATGGCGCGTTCTTATTTTCCTTGCTGCCTGTCGGCAGTTATGATACGCGCGTGGACATGCCAGGGTTCCAGAGTCATGTTGCGACCGGGATCCAGATTCAGGCCAACGAAAACGTCCGTCTCGATATCCAGCTCCAGGTAGGGAATGTTCAGGAAACCGTTACTGTAACCGCGGACGCCGCACAGGTGGAGTCCCGCTCGGCTACCTTGAAGTCGACGGTGGACCAGCGCCGGATCGTGGAACTGCCGCTAAATGGACGAAACCCTGCGGATCTCGCTTTACTCACTCCTGGCGTGGTATCCGGCGCCGGTAACAACGTCGGAGATACCTATGGCCGTGATAAACGGCCCCGGGGGACTAAGCAGCTCACCGTAAATGGATCGAGGGACAACAACCTCCGGTTTACCCTGGACGGAGGTGAGAACATGGATCCACTCACGAACTACAACAGCCCGTTCCCGTTCCCTGACGCCGTACAGGAGTTTTCAGTCCAGACCGCGAGTACCGGCGTCGAGTTAGGCAATAGTTCGGGCGGGTCGCTGAATGTCGTGACGAAATCCGGAACGAACGATCTGCACGGTAGCGGTTTTTGGTTCTTGAGGAATACTGCTCTGAACGCAAGAAACTTCTTTTCCAACCAGCAGGACACGCTAAAACGAAACCAGGCCGGTTTCACGCTAGGAGGGCCGATCATCAAGAATAAGCTCTTCGCCTTTGGCGGATATCAGCAAACCTGGATGCGCTCGGCATCGGGGGCGTCGCGGGTTCAAACGCTAACTGCCGACGAGCGAACCGGGGATTTTTCGGCGGCTCCCGTTACGATTCACGATCCGCTGACCCGCTTGCCGTTCCCGGGAAATAAAATTCCTCAAAGCAGATTCTCTCCGGCCGCTGTGAATCTGCTGACTGTTTCGCCGACCCCGGGGCCCGATGGTTTCCTGCGGTATAGCGTGTCGAACCCTGAAAATTATCAGCAGTATATTGGCCGTATCGATTATCTGCTCAATGACAAGCACACCATAGCCTTCCGTTATTTCCAGGACGATCAGGAGACCCCGTTCAAGCTGCAGGACCCAAACAATATTCACGCGTCAATGGCCTCCGGTTCCCAAAAGACTCAGAATGTGACCCTGTCTCACAACTTTGTCGTTAGCCCGACAATGCTCGTTCATAGCCAGATTACCGGAACACATCTTCAGGCCGTGACGTCGTCCGTGTTTCCGAAAACAATCACTGATTTCGGAATCGACGTTCGGCCCATGGGTCCTCAAATTTCTGTTTCCTTGAATGATACCGGCGTTGGTTTCCATTCGCCGCATGACGGGAAATTCGGCAGAGCGTCAGAGGAGATCCTGCAAGACTGGACCTGGACAAAAGGCAAACATACCTTCGTATGGGGCTTCCAATTCGGCTGGCGGCAATATAACGAGAACATTACTTGGGGGAGCGCCGGACAGTTCTCATTTGACGGGCGCGCAACAAGCGCTGGTAGTCAGAATGGATATGACCGGGCGGACTTTCTTCTCGGCTTTTTGTCTGGTTACAGCCAGAACTCAGGTGAGAGCGAGAATCGGAGGCAGTTCACACGAGGCTTCTATGTGTCCGATTCCTGGCGCGTCAATCGCAAACTTACTCTTACGCTCGGTCTTCGCTACGAGCCGGCGCGATTCTACAGCGATACAAAGGACCGCCTTCAAACCTTCGACCTCGCGAGCCATCTAAATGGGACTCGTACCGGCATCTACCACAATGCTCCCGCCGGCCTCTTCTTTCCCGGGGACGCAAGGCCGGATGGCGGAACTTTCGGTAAAGGTCTTTTGAAGTCGGATAATAACAACTTTGCGCCGCGAGTCGGCATCGCCTGGGACCCAACTGGGGACGGCAAGACAGCAATCAGGGGGGGATATGGACTTTACTACGACGCCTTGCCGCTTTGGGCGACGAACAATTACAACAACATTACGCCGTTCAGTTACAGCGTAGATTTTCCTAGCGGCATTCTTGACAACCCGTTCCTGGGACGTGAGTCGCAGAATCGCTTCCCATTGACCACCTTCTCGCCGGATAGTCCCTATCCTTCGCCACTCGATCTACTGGTGCTGGATGGTAAGTATGTCAGCGCATATAGCCAGAATTGGCACCTGACCGTTGAGCGTGAGATCCTGCGTAACACATTGCTACGGGTAGGGTATGTCGGTTCAAAAGGCACTAACCTGGTGGGAGAATACGACCAGAATGCGCCGATCTACAATCCGAATGTCTCGCTAGCTGTAAATCGCGCCGATATCAATGGACGACGGCCACTCTCGGCCTTCCAGGGCATCGGCCGGATGTTCTTTGGACTGAATTCGACCTATAACAGCATGCAGGTTTCTCTGGACAAGCGCTATGCCAATAGATTTACCGTGCAAGCTACCTATACCTGGTCGAAGACGATCGACTATCACTCAACTCAACAATATGGAGGCGGGCTGGCAGTTACCAATCCGTTCAGTTTCTTTGCAGCTCGTGGTCCGGCAACGCAGGACCGGGCTCATCGTGTGGTGACTTCCTTTGTTTGGGACCTTCCTGAGGTGAGTGACTCCGCCGGGAAAGTAGTTAAGACCGTGCTCAGAGACTGGAGAGCATCCGGAATCTTTACGGCGCAATCCGGCTCGCCCTTCAATGTGAACTCGAGCGGAGATCCCGTGGCCGGCGCCGGGCGGGCGCGAGCCGATCTGATCGGTTCCCAGAATCCGGTCCTACCATCTGACCGTAGCAAGGGTGAGAGGATCGACGCCTATTTCGACACGAGCCTTTTCGCCAATGCGGGTCCGAACACCTATGGGACCCTTGGGAGGAACGTGCTGCGCGGTCCCGGATATGCCAACGTAGACTTCACGCTTGTCAGGGGCTTCCGCTTTCGACCGTTCGGTGAAAACGGAAGGGGCGAATTTCGAGCGGAAGCATTCAATCTGTTTAATGCCACTCATTTGGCCCCCCCAAATACGGGAATCCAGAATTCGACGTTCGGTACCATCACCC
>CAYTVP010000393.1:0-4282 GCA_964441675.1 uncultured Solibacteraceae bacterium
CATAGAACCTCCAAGCCCATGTCGCGGAGGGCCGCCCTGCGCGCAGGAGCCTGCGGGTTCGGTTTTCTCGGACTGGCGGACTTGCTGAAGGCTGCCAGCACCGGAACGAATCCACTTGCGCCGAAGGCTCCGCATTTCACTCCTCGCGCCAAGCGAGTCATTTTCCTTTTCATGCACGGCGGCGTATCGCATGTGGACAGCTTCGACTACAAGCCGAGGCTCGTTCGCGATAACGGCAAGCCGCTGCCCATCAAACAGCCGCTTGCATTTGCAGATACACCACCCGGTCCGCTGATCGCGCCGCTGTGGGATTTCAAGCAGCGAGGCGAAAGCGGCCTATGGGTTAGCGAGCTGTTTCCGCATATGGCCCAATGCGCCGACGATTTGTGCGTGGTTAAGTCGATGGTCGGTGAGGGGGTGGACCACGGCGCGGCACTGCTGCAAACGTTCACAGGCATGAGCAACCTGGTGCGCCCGAGCATGGGCTCCTGGATGCTATACGGCCTCGGGACAGAAAATCAGGATTTACCGGGCTACGTCATGATCAAGCCCGCGCTCTCTCACGGAGGCTCCAAGAACTGGAGCTCGGCATTTCTGCCGGGCGCTTTTCAGGGCACGGCAATCGGTCACGCGGGCATGAAGGTCGATGACATCAAGGGTGAGCCGATCGAGAATCTGGTGCAGAAATCGTTTTCGAGCGACGATCAGCGTTTCGAGCTCGACATGCTGCAGAGTATCAACCGCCGCCATCAGGAAATGCGAAAGCTGGACCCTCAGCTTGAAGCAAGAATCCAGAGTTTTGAGCTGGCGTTCCGGATGCAATCTCAGGCACCCGAAGCTTTCCAGGTGGACAAGGAGCCGGAGGCCACCAGGAAGTTGTACGGATTGGACGATCCGGTAACGGCCGATTTCGGGTGGCAGTGCCTTCTCGCACGGCGCCTGGCGGAGCGAGACGTTCGCTATATCCAGTGCACGCATAGCTATAAGTGGGATCAGCACAGCGACATCGTGGAGAAGCATCCTGAAAATGCGCGCGAGGTCGATAAGCCGATCGCCGGCCTGATAAAGGATTTAAAAGCTCGTGGCATGCTGAAGGACACGCTGGTGATCTGGGCTGGAGAATTCGGCCGGACACCGGTCTCGCAGGTGGCCGAAAAGGCAACTTCAAAATTCGGCCGCGACCACAACCCATACGGGTATAGCATCTGGATGGCGGGAGGGGGAGTAAAGGCCGGATTCTCCTACGGCGAGACGGATGACATCGGCTATCACGCTGTCGAAGATCGCATGCATATCCACGACTTTCACGCCACCGTGTTAGCTCTCATGGGACTTAACCATGAGAAATTGACCTATCGCTATGGCGGACGGGATTTCCGGCTGACGGACGTCGCTGGTGTAGTTGCCGAGAAAATCTTCGCCTAACCGCGAGTCGACTCGCGCACAATTAATTTCGGCTCAAGCAAAACTCTCTTGATTCGTGTGGGCCTTCCGCGATTTCAACTGTGTCAACGCGAGCTGCGCTGCGCGAGCACCGATTGTCGCGCTGTCCTGGTCCACTGTCGTCAGCGGCACGCGGAGAAAGTCGGTATACCGCACATTTCCGGAACCCGCGATCGCAATATCGCGCGGGATACGGAGGCCGGCGTCCAGGATGGCTTTCATTGCTCCCATCGCCGTCGGATCATTGAAGCAGAACACTCCGTCGGGACGTGGGTCGAGCTTCAAAAGCTGCTGCATCGCTTCGTAACCGGTTGCCTCGCCCCCTTCGTCCACGCGCTCCCGCGAGATGATGTAATCGGGAGCGACAACCATTTTCCGGGCGATAAGCGCCCGTCGATACCCGTTTAGGCGCCCCTGTCCCGTGCTGACATTTGACCCGGCAATGAACCGCGGCGCCGAAGCACTTGTGATGCACCATGCGCTACCTGGGCAAAAAATGAATAGACCAAGTCGGGAACCACCAACCCGATGGTGAAGGTTCGTCCGGTAACGAGAGCCCTGGCCTGGAAATTAGGATACGCTCGCGCGTTTGGCGTCCGACATCGAGCTTGTTCCGCAATACCTTCGATACAGTAACAACCGACACGCCAAGCTCGGCTGCGATGTCCTTCAAACGAACCGGCATTCTTTTATTCTCGTAGTCATCCCGTCAGCGTAGATGATGGCAGGACCTTCGTCACGGTGCGGGACGCCGATGCTAAGCCATCGCAACGGCGTCACAACTCTGCGATGGTTTCGATGACCACGTCACCATTCCGAAGCACATCCTCGCGCAACTCGACGCCGAGCCCCGGCGTATCCGGAGCGGTGACAAAGCCATTCACGGGCACCGGAACATCTTTGATGAAGTGCGGGTACACGTCGTTGTAGAGATGATAGACGCTCTCCATGATGTAGAAATTCGTCAGCGCCGTCGCGGTGTGAATCGAGGAGAACCATAGAATCGGGCCACCGCCCGTGTGTGGAGCGCTGGGAATTTTATAGGTGTCGGCCATATCGGCGATTTTCTTAGCCTCGGAGATTCCTCCGCACCACGTCACATCCCACATCACGACATCGACGGCATGCAGCTCGAGCATTTCCCGGTAGCGGTAGCGCGTGGCCAGGCGTTCGCTGATGCAGATCGGGATGGAGGTTTCGCGGGCCAACGACACATAGGCCGACAGATTGTCCGGCAGCATCGGATCTTCGATCCACAGGATGCCGTAAGGCTCCAGCGAATGCGCAATCTGTAGCGAGCATGGCAGATTCCAACGGCTGCTCAAGTCCAGCGCAATTTCCATATCATCGCCCGCGGCCTTCCGGATCCGTTGGATCGGATCGAGAGACTTTTTCAGTTCCGACTGCGTGATGAACGTGCCGCCATGTTGAGCGAGTGCATTCACCGGCCCGCGATCGTAGGGATAGATCTTGATTGCCTTTATGCCTCGCTGCAACAGAAATTCAGCCAATTGTTCCGGATGGGTATGCTCGCGCATACCGTTGATGGGCCACCCATTCATCGTGTTGTAGACGATCAGCCGTTCCTGCGCTTTGCCACCAAGCAACTTATAGACGGGCATCCCCGTGGCTTTGCCGAGAATGTCCCACTGGGCGATGTTGATCGCCGTCAGGATTCGGGAATCCGCGCCGCCCCACGGCTGATAAGAAATTCGATAGAAAATATCCTGCCAAAGGCGATCGATCCGGGTCGGGTCTTTTCCCATCAGCAACGGCGCAATTTCCTTCAAAGCGCCGCGGTGCGCCTCCCATCCCGGATAGGATTCGCCGACGCCTACGATGCCGGTGTCCGTGGTCAAGCGCACCCACATCCAGTTCGGCGATAACCCGGCGATCTTCAGATCGCTCCGGAAACGGAGTGCCTCCACTTTCGTTATCTTCATCGGCCCGGCGGCTGCGGCAGCGGCCGGCGCGGCGGTGAGGAGAGTCCCCAGAAGTTCCCGGCGCGTTAACGGATTCACGCCCATTTACGCCTGGGCCACGGTTTCTACAATGGCATCGCCGTTGCGGAATAACTCCGGCTTGATTTCGGCCCCGATACCGGGCAGATCCGGGGCAACAAGATGCCCTTCTGCCGGCTTCGGAACGTTATTGACGAAGTACGGATACTGGTGCGTGTACTTCCAATAGTTACTTTCCATGATCAGGAAGTTGGACAGCGCCGTGCAAAGGTGAATGGATGACAAATAAAGCAGGGGTCCGCCGCAAGTGTGGGGCGATGTAGGGAGAAAATAAGCGTCACCCATATCCGAGATCCGCTTGGCCTCCGAAGGCCCACCGCACCAGGTAACGTCGTACATAATCACGTCGCAGGCCTTGCTTTCAAAGAACTCGCGATACTCGTAGCGGCTGGCGAGGGTTTCGCTCATACAGATGGGGACGCTGGTTTCGTTCGCCAGGCGCGCATAGCTCTGCGCGTTGCTCATCAGCATGGCATCCTCCAGGTAAAGGATTCCGTATGGCTCCAGCGCCTTCGCAATGCGTTGCGCGCTGGGCAAATCGAAGCGCCCCCAGCAATCGACGGCAATATCCATTTTGGTTCCGGCCTTCTCGCGGATCTCCCGTATCCACTGCATTCCCTTCTCCAGTTGCTCATTCGACAAATAATGATCCCGCGCGTCGAATGGGTAGATCTTCATCGCGGTGATTCCGCGCTCCAACAAAAACTGAACGATCGGCGCGGTGTCCCGGCCCATCTTCATTTCGTTGATGGCCCAATAGTCGGTCGTGGTGTTGTAGACCCGGACTCTCTGCCGCGTGCGGCCGCCTAACAGCCGGT
>CAYTVP010000394.1:0-4270 GCA_964441675.1 uncultured Solibacteraceae bacterium
ACGGCCGTCAACAAGCCGCCAACGAGTTCTACCAGTCCGGTACCAATCAAGTTGCGCACACCTTCGACATCCGTCATGATGCGGGATACCAACGCGCCGCTCTTGTTGGTATCGAAGTAGGAAAGAGGCAGGCGGCCAATGTGTGCCTGTACTTTCCGCCGCATCTCGGCAATCGCGCGCTGCCCCGCTTTGGAGATCAACTGCGTTAGCGTGAACGATGTAGCTCCTTGAATGAGTGTGGCAGCCAGGACACTGCCCAGGAGGGGCAGCAGCATATCCACGTTCCGTTTCCCGATAATGTCATCTATTAGAAACTTTGTTGACGCAGGCAAGACGAGACCAGCGACGCGATTGATCACCATCAATAACAACCCGAACGCTAAAAGGGCCCGGCGTGGTTTGATCAGACTCCAAATATCCGGCCATACATCCCGCAGCCGTGTCGCGGTCCCTCGGTTTTTATCCATTGCAGTACTACTGTTGATCTTCGCAGGGTCCGCGAAGTCGCAAAATGTTATCCGCTACACACTCCGCTTTCCTGACGCAGCCAGCCACCACGTCGATGTCGAAGCCACCTATCCGGCGGGCAAGAACGCAACGATTGAAGTAAAGATGGCAGTCTGGACTGCTTACGTTATCCGCGAGTATGCGCAGCATGTCGAAGTACTCCACAGCCGGTACGGCGCCCAGAAGACGCGCAAGAATCGCTGGCGGATCAACACGGGAGGGCAACCCGAAGTAACGATTCGTTACCGGCTCTACGCAGAATCGATGCAAGTCCAGGATAACTATGTTTCTGAGAATTTCGCGCTCCTCAACGGGCAGCCGACGTTTCTTACGCTGGCAGACGGCTCGTGGCGCCACCAGGTTCATATAGAGCTTCCACCGAGTTGGAAAACGGTAGTGACGCCATTGCCTGGAAACGCTTCGACGGGCTTTGTCGCGCGGGATTATGAACACCTGGCCGATTCGCCGATCATTGCAGGAAATCCGGCTATATCCGAGTTCCGCGTTGACAACAAGACGCACTACCTGGTGAACGTCGGGCAAAGCGCAGACTGGCAGAATTCGTCCATCGTTCGCGATCTCGCCCGCATTGTCGAAGTCCAGCGGAACATATGGGGATCGCTGCCTTACGACCAATACTTCTTCTTTAACGTGCTGTCCGGAAAGGGCGGCGGAATGGAGCATGCCAATTCAACAGTGATGATGACGTCGCCGGAGACTCCGAAGACGCGACCCGCGTATCTCGCCTGGCTCGATCTGGCAAGCCACGAACTCTTTCATGTCTGGAACGTGAAACGCCTCCGGCCGCGCGAGTTTCAGCCGGGCGAGTATGAATCGGAGCAATATACCGACGCGCTGGGCATTGCCGAAGGATTCACCTCCTACTATGCGCTTGTTAGCTTGCGACGCGCCGGATTGCTGACCGAGACGGAATACCTCGACCGCCTGGGGCGATTGATCGACTCGCTACAGCACACAGAAGGCCGCAAGATCCAATCGCTGGCCGAGGCAAGCTTCGACACCTGGATCAAGTTCTACCGTCCGAATAAGAACTCCGATCGTTCCACGGTCAGCTACTACACGAAAGGCGCGGTAGTCGCACTGTTGCTCGATGCTCGCATTCGCGCAGCCACTGAGGGGAAGAGATCGCTCGATGACGTGATGCGGATGAGCCTCGAACGATATCCGCCGGAATCCGGCTACACACTCGAAGAGTTCCGCGAGGTTGCCTCGCGGGTCGCGGGCGTACCACTAAACAGTGAGTTCGAACGCTGGTTCAAGACCACCGAGGAGTTGGATTACCGGGAAGCGGAAGCCGTATTCCGCTGGCGCATCGCTCCTGACAAAAATGGCGTCTGGAACGTCACCCGCCGTTAACCAGCTTTGTCAGGTCGCCGATGTCGTGCCGCACGCCGAAATAGAACGGTCCGAAGAGGGCATAGACTGCGCTTACTTCGTCGAATCGCATTTCGTATACGAGACGCTTAAAATCCAGCGGATCGTTCGCAAACAAATCCACGCCCCATTCCCAATCGTCGAAACCGATGGAGCCGCTGATAATCTGCTTAACCCGGCCGGCATAGCGGCGGCCGTTCAGGCCGTGAACATGCATCATGGAGGCACGTTCCGCCATAGGCACGCTGTACCAGTTCTTCGCCTCGCCGCGCCGCCGGTCCATTGGGTAGAAGCAAATAAACTTGGCGTCGGGAATCTCGGGGTAGAGCCGCGCGGACATCGCTTTTTTCTGCCGCTCGGTGATCTCGGCCATCGCGGTATTCCACGCTTCGGAATAGGGTTCAATTCCCTGCTTTTCCAACTCCGCGTAGGCTTTGCCGGTCGACTCATACAACCCGAGTTCCACTACGGAAACGTACGAGGTAGTGGGCTCTGTAAACTCGCCGAGACCCGCGCTCCTGAGATCCACTTCCACTTTGTTCAACTCGTCGAAAGTCGACCGGAAATGCAGCAACATCAGGTCCGCCTTGTGTCCCATCATGGAGAACAACGCGGTATTATTCTGCATCGCACTGAGCAGTGTGGAAACTCGCTCGACCGCCTGCGAATCACCAGGGCGCTTTATACGGAACATCTGGTGAAGCACGCAGGAGCCCTCAAGCGTCAGCGGAACAGGCGGAAGTTTGGATTCACTCACTCTTCCAATTTACGCGAGGAGTTGGCGGACCTGCGCCTCAGCCTGCCGAGTCAACTCCGCCCTGTCCTTCAATTCCATGCCTTCAGTCTCAATGGGACAGCCGACCAGGAGCTCGGCCGGCCCCCCGCGGATCACAACGCCCTTACTCGGGAGAATCCGTTCGGTTCCCCTGACGGCAACCGGCAGGATCGGAAGCCCGGCCTTGATCGCCAGCAGCGCCGCGCCGTCCTTGAACGGCTGCATCACGCCGTCTTTCGATCGCGTTCCCTCGGGATACACCAGCAAGCTCTTGCCTTCCTTGCGGATTAGCTTTGCAGCTTCGTTCATCGATCGAACGGTTTCCCGAGGGTCGCCCCGGCTGATCGGGACGTGGCCCGTGCGCGACATATACCCGCCCATCACAGGAATCTTCAACAGCTCGCGCTTTGCGAGAAAGCGAAGCGATACTGGAAGAAAGGCCACCAACAATGGGGAATCGATGAGGCTCAGGTGATTCGATACCACGATATAGTTCCGGCGCGGCTCGACGTTCGTCAAGCCGTAGGCATTGGGGCGGACACCGCAGATAGCCATCACCGCCCGAGCCCAGAGCCGGAACATCGGATCGGTGTAGCGCCCACCGCGATCCACAAGAAGTAACAGGTACGAAATCCAGATCAGCACCGCAGTCGTGAGGAACGATAGGGGAATCGTGATCAATACAGACCGTAGATAATGAAGCGCTCGCAATCAGTCAGGATATCGTTCGGAGCAGACGCTCGATGCCTTCGCTCAGCACGGGCGGAGGTGTCAGCAGGCTGACAACAAGAAATGCTTCTCGCGGAAAATCGTAGAAATATCCGGGTTGAACCAGGACGTCTTCGTCTTGTAGAAGGCCGCATACCAAATCCTCTTCCGGCTTTACACGAGGCACCTCGATCGGAACTGTCCATCCGCCGTCAATATGCAGAGGAGTGGCGGGAGAATCTCGCAGCCGGTCGCGCAGCCAACGATAATTCTCGCGGCATCGCTGCCGGATCTGATCCCGCACAATGGTGCCGAGTTCCAGCAATCGAGGCAACGCGCATTGCACGGGTGTGCCCACCGACAAGTATGTGTCCGCGATCAATTCCAGTTCGTCCGGCACGCGATCCGGACAGACTATCCATCCGAGCTTCATTTGTGGGAGCCCCGCAGTCTTCGAGAGTCCGTTCAGATAGAATGCGCCGTCAAAATGCTCCGGATACGCCGATGATTCCGTGTAGTCGGCAAACACTTCATCTACGATCACCGGGACGCCAATCGATAACGAAGATAAGGCGGCGAGAGAACCGGTTGGATTGTTCGGACTGACGGCGATCAACGCCTTTGTCCGTGTGCTGCGTTCGAGAAAGGGTACCGTCCAGCGTCCGTCATAGACAAGCTGATAGGGAGCGCATTGGACGGACTCCAGCCGCGCCAGGTACTCAAACAATGGATAAGACGGCTGCGGCACCAGCACCTCATCTCCGGGATCGCAAAACAGCTTGAAGAGCATCGAATACGCCTCGGAGGTGCTTGCCGTTAACAAAACCCGGTCGGCTGGAACACGGATGCCGCGGCGCAGGTAATATTCGGACACGGCTTCACGGG
>CAYTVP010000395.1:0-4258 GCA_964441675.1 uncultured Solibacteraceae bacterium
CCGGCGGAACGGGAGCAGGAGGCAAAACGCGACTGCCTCAACCGGATTTCCGCCCTGCTTGTCCGAAAAGAGATCGTCGATCCCGAAGGTCTGAAACAGATCAACGCCGGGATCGATGCCGAAATTCAACATGCAGTCGAACGGGCTGCCGTGGCGCCCACTCCCTCCCCACGGTCCATCTTCGTCAATCTTTATTCGGAGGACGCCGATCCCACTTCGGCTGAATTCGATACCGAGCCGCAGTTTACCGGCGAGCCGCGAACCATGGTGGATGCCATCAACACAACCTTGCGGGAAGAGATGGCTCGCGATCCGCTAGTGCTGCTATTCGGCGAGGATGTGGCCGATTGCAGCCGCGAGGAAAGCTTGGCTGAAGTAAAGGGGAAGGGCGGAGTTTTCAAGGCTACGTTGGGCTTGCAATGCAACTTCGGGTCTCGCCGGGTCTTCAATACGCCGATTGCCGAAGCAATGATCGCAGGACGTGCCATAGGACTGAGCACGCGGGGATTAAAGCCGGTTGGCGAGATTCAATTTTTCGATTATATTTGGCCGGCTATGATGCAGATTCGGAACGAGATGGCGACCCTACGTTGGCGTTCCAACGGAGGCTTCTCCTGTCCCCTTGTGCTACGAGTCCCGATAGGCGGATATCTAACCGGCGGGGCTATTTATCACAGCCAGTCCGGCGAATCGATCTTCACTCACATACCCGGCTTACGGGTCGTAATGCCGTCCAATGCGCTCGATGCCTGCGGTCTGCTCCGCACTGCCGTTCGCTGCGACGATCCGGTCTTATTCCTTGAGCACAAGAAACTCTACCGGGAGCCATACAATCGTTCTCCGCACCCTGGCTCCGAGTACATGATTCCATTCGGAAAAGCGCGAACGGTAAAGCCGGGCGAAGATCTCACAATCGTGTGCTACGGTGCGCTGGTTCAGAAGTCTTTGCAGGCCGCCAAAGAACTCGAACAGCGGGGCGGGCGCACTGTCGAAGTAATCGACCTGCGAAGCCTGGCTCCGTACGATTGGGAGGCAGTTGCGGCATCAGTTGAGAAAACCAGCCGTGTTCTATTCGCGTACGAGGACAATCGAAGCTTCGGGTTTGGCGCCGAGATTGCCGCGCGTGTAGCCGACGAGTTGTTCGGCTGTCTGGATGCGCCAGTGGGGCGCGTTGCTGCCAAGGATACCTGGGTGGGATATCATCCCGACCTCGAGGACGCCATTCTCCCACAGGTCGAAGATCTGATCGCAGAAGGTGAAAGACTTCTGTCGTACTGACAGAATCGTAAACGGTTTTTCTTTTTCGCTCGAAGTTGTTCCGCGGGATGCCGATAAGGGCGGCATATACCGTGGACGTACTTTCCCTTTCACAACAAATATCGGAGCTCGACCGGCTTGCGACTCTTCGCAGCGGCGTTCTCACGTATTTCTCCGAATCCGTGCGCGCAGCGGCGGAGCGGTTGATCTGCTTTGACGAAAAGGCGGTGGCGGAACATCGGGAGCGGCTGCTTGTCACGGCAACGCAAATCGAGAACGCAAAGTGCGAGGTAGATGTGCAGCGGGCCCGTCAGGGATTGGTCCGGATTCTGGACGAGCATCGCGATCAAGGTGAGTCCTACATTGCTGGAATTCGGGAAAATCTGCAGGGAACGGCGCGTATGCTCCACTCCCTGATTTCGCAGATGTCTCGATCCGGCGCGCCTTTGCACGATGCGTTACAGAACGATGTTTCGAATCTCGGCAATCTCATACAGATCGAGGAGATCCAGCAGCTTCGGGCGGAACTGCAGCGAACAAGCGAACGCATGACGAAGCATTTGTCCGAGATGCGGCGCGAATATCAAATGTTGTTGACGCAAATGCAGAACGAAATTCAGACGCTTCACCGCGAGCTAGCCGCGTGCCGCGAAGGTCGCGGTCGGTCGAACCATCTTCCCGCGAACGAGTCTCACGATTCGTCAGCTTCCGGCCTTGCGTCCATCACAGTGCCGTCAACAGGAATGAAACGCCCGGATTTCGAAGAATTGCTGCGGATCAAAGCCGAACAAGGGGGTTTCTTTTCGCTTGCTGTCCTTTGGATGAGCAATCTCACACAGTTGTTCGGCGAGCACGAGCCGGACACCGTCATCGAGGCGATGGAAGAGACAGCGAACGGAATTGCACAGGCCTTGGCGGAAAGTCCCTTCTGGCTGCGATGGGAAGACGATTGCTTCGTAGTATGCGTGGACAAGTGCGGGTCCGAAGCATCCTCGTGGTCTCACGACGTAGCTCGCCGCTTATCGGGTATGCGGCGCGTCCGGAGTGGAGCGCAGCTGGAGCTTAGGATCTCATCCGGCGTTGTCGAACAGACCAAGGGCGAGCCCGCAGACAAAGTAGTGCTTCGCACTGCCCAATTCATTCGTAGCTTTCGCATGATCTAACACCGATCGATCCGTCCCTTTGCTACGATCAAGCGCAGTAATGGCGGAGAAGATTTACGATGTAGTCATCGTCGGTTCGGGGGCCGCGGGCGGAACGCTGGCGGCCCACCTCGCGCGCGCCGGCGTGGATGTATGCGTTGTCGAAGGCGGACCGCGCATCAACACGCGAACCGATTTCAATACCCACGCCTTTCCGTTTGAGTTTCCGAATCGTCACATCCCCACCATGAAGCCCGGCAAGCAGGGCTTTGAAAGTGAGCGAAGCCGCGGTCTCGGCGGCAAAACCATGACGTGGAACGCTGTCGCCTGGCGATATTCTCAGCGCGACTTCAAGGGCCGCGATCACGATGACGGCGCGGGTGAAAATTGGCCGATTGATTATAAGGATCTCTCTCCCTATTACGACAAAATCGAGCGAGAGGTCGGCGTCTGCGGTAATCGCGACGGGCTTGAGGATCTACCCGACGGTATTTTCCTGCCGCCGGTGCCGATGAAGTGCAGCGATCTGATTGTGAAGCGGGGCGCGGCGAAGCTGGGGGTACCGGTGATTCACGTGCGGAAATCCACGCTCAGCCGTCCGGCATTCGGCCGCCCAGCCTGCCACTTCTGTGGCAACTGCATGGCGGGTTGCGACGTAGCAGCCAAGTACAACAGCTACGACGTGCACATGCGACCCGCGTTGAAGACCGGCAAGCTGACACTCCAACCTGATTCCGTTGTTCGCGAAGTGGTTGTCGACGGGGAAAATCGCATCCGTGGCTGCCGGTATATCCACCGGGAAACACGCAAAGAGGCCGAGGTCCGTGGCAGGATCGTGGTGGTGGCGGCGGCGTGCGCTCAGTCCGTCGGGCTGCTCTTAATGTCCAAGTCCCGCCTCCATCCGTCCGGGCTGGCCAACTCATCGGGCGAGCTTGGCCGCAACTTCATTCCGCACTTTACCGGCGGCGTGCAGTGTTTCCTCAAAGAGCTGATTGGCAAGCCGGTCACCAATGACGAGGGCTTTCTCGACCATGCCTATGTTCCCAGCTTCATGCATGGGCGAAAGCGGGACTATGCCCGGAGCTTCGGCGTCCAGTTCAACTACCAGAACCGGCGTTCCACAGGCTGGGCCCGGCAGATTCCCGGTTTTGGGCGCGAGTACAAACAAGCTGTCAAGGAACGCTACCCGGCATTTCTCACATTTTCCCCTTATGGCGAAATGTTGCCGAACCGCCAGACATACATCGACCTCGACGAGAGCCGTCTGGATCCATACGGACTGCCGGCGGCACGCCGGGTGGTGACCTGGCAGGACAACGATCGTAAGATTTTTGCCGACATGACGCGCTGGTCGGTGAATATTCTCGAGTCGGCGGGTGCGGAAATTTTGTCTGTCAGCGACAAACCCGCTACGAACCACGAGCTGGGCGGTTGCCGCATGGGAGACGATCCGAAGCGGTCTGTTGTCGATCGCAATTGCCAGGCGCATGATGTGTCAAATCTTTACGTCGTCGACGGCAGTGTCTTTCCCTCGGCTTCGGAGAAAAATCCGACGCACACGATCATGGCGCTCGCCGCGCGCACGGCCGATCATATTGCTGCGCGTTTACGTAAAGGAGAGGTGTAAGGATGTCGGAACGTCGCGAAGCGCTAAAGATTCTCGGAGCGGTAGGAGCCACCTGCGCATTTCCCTATTCGGCGGACGAGTTGTACGGCCAGCACGCCCACCCGGTGCCTAAACCGGCAGCGATGCCGAAACCGTCGTACTTTACCGAAGCCGAAATGGAAATTATTTCGCGCGTCGCCGATCTCATCATTCCCCGCACGGATACTGCCGGGGCTATAGATGCCAAAGTGCC
>CAYTVP010000396.1:0-1133 GCA_964441675.1 uncultured Solibacteraceae bacterium
CATCAGGCTGGCGCCCCAATGGTGCAGTTGGCGAATCAGGCGCCCGCCGGTGACCTCCATGATGATGTACTTCAGGCTGTAGTATGCCTCGCCGGCCGTAGGCGCATAGTTCAACGTCAGCAAGATGCCGGTGAATGCCTGGACCAGGAAGCTAAATAGCGCGACCGATCCGAATACCTGAGCCCAACCGCTCGACTGGGGAATTTCTTCCTTAAAAAACTCCTCGACTCCGGACACCAGTCCTGTGCGGGTCTCGATCCAGTTCAGGATGTTGCGCATCCGTTACCCCTCGGAAACTTCGACCTCTCCGAGCTGCAACTTGCCATTCACAACGCGCGCCTGGTAGCGGTCCAGCGCT
The DNA here is from genome assembly GCA_964441675.1 of uncultured Solibacteraceae bacterium. GTDB lineage: Bacteria > Acidobacteriota > Terriglobia > Bryobacterales > Bryobacteraceae > JAPKYZ01. Next base: position 359 of record CAYTVP010000396.1, read on the forward strand.
CGCGGGGCAGGGCCGGCCGTAACTTTGCCATCCAGCGAGAACGTGGAAGTATGGCAAGGGCACAGGAACTCTTTCTTGTCCTTCACCCAGTGATACGCACAGCCCAAATGGGTACAACCCGGTGCGAGCGCGACAATCTCACCGTTCGAATCCTTCGAGACCCACGCAGAAGTGCGCTCATCCAACACTTTCCACCCGTCAACACGTTTGCGGCGGAATAGAACCTCGAGCGGTTCTTCCTGCGGAATTCTAGATGCGTCGCCGACATCAATCCAATCTGTTTGCGCCTGGTTTGACTTGCGCGAAAACAAATATCCAACAGCGGGCACGGCAAGCGCGCCGCCGATAATTGCGCCTAAACCAAAAATAGACAATTCAAGAAAGCTGCGCCGATCCTGCGGCATATCGTTAACTCTTGCTCCGTTTTTCTTCAGGACTAACCTGACTATCCTATTGAAGCGCCTTCAAAAGCTTTTCTTGTAAAGCTTCGCGCTTTACCGACCCCAGCTTGTTGCCATTGTGTGTCACGTAGAACACGTCAACGGCCTTGTGTGCTTCAGTATTTACCAGTAAAACTTCGATGTTGCAAGCCTCTTCTGAAATGACGTTCGCGATATCGTACAGAAGTCCTGGCCGATCTTCCGCGACGACTTCCAGCAAGGTTGCCTTCAAAGATGCATCGATGTCAAAAAATGCGTGCGGGGCAATCCGCCCGCGCCTGCTGAGCGCAATGGGCTTAGGCCGGGCGGCCAACATTTGCTTCACGTTCGCCTGC
>CAYTVP010000396.1:1143-4242 GCA_964441675.1 uncultured Solibacteraceae bacterium
TACCCGCATCAATAACTTACGTAGATCCTGCACTTCATCGGGATTCAACTCCAGACGGCGCGCCGTATCCGCAAAGCGGAAAACGTCGAGGACCAAATCTTGCTGGTTTCCGAAAGCCTCTGCGTGCAAAATATTCATTCCAAAAGCGGACAGTGTGCCGGCCAAGTCGGCCAACAGGCAAGGCCTGTCTTTGGTCACCACCGTCGCAATCCAGCTTTCCTCGCCGTGCTTCAAATCCACAGATGCGCCGGCGTCCGCGGCCTCCTGGGTCATCAGGAAGTGCCGGTCCACATCGGCGCGCGATTGCACCAGCAGATATCGCGTCGGAAAACCCCTGAGAAACGTGTCGCGCTCGGACGGTATTCCCGCCGCGGGCTCGATCCTGTCGGTATCCAGCTCACGCGTCAGTTCGTGATTGAGGCTCCGGTACGCGCTCCAAAGCTGGGAGGCACGCCACGGCGTGAGCGCGCCTGGATTGACAGCGCTGATATCTGCAAACGTCAGCAGTGTCAGCAGATGCAGCCGCTCCAGGGTGCCGATCCCCTGAGCGGCCGTTCGCACAACATCCGGATCGTGCAGATCTCTGGTCATCATCAGGCTGGAGAGATCGAGATGATGGCGAACGAGGTAGAGAATCATCTCGCGATCCTCTTCCGGCGCTCCCATCCGGGCCAGTACATCTGCCCCGATCTCGGCGGATTTCTCGGCGTGTTCGCCTGAACCGCCGCCTTTGCCGATGTCGTGTAGCAGAAGCGCGGTGCGCAAGAGGTACAGATCGGGTGTTTCCGACAGCAACTCCGCGAACTGCCGCCGGGAATCATCCCTCGAATTTGCGAGCAGCTCCACGTTTTCCAGTGTCACCAACGTATGCTCATCTACAGTGTACCGATGATAGAAATCGCGCGTCACCAGGCACTCAATCCGCGACCATTCCGGAATCAGCAGTTTCAGTAGTCCGGTCTCCTGCATGGCGCGAACTGCGCGGGCAGTATGAGGCAGCGAGAGCAGGTCCTTCCACTCCCGCCAGAGATTGACAGCAGGCAGCGCAAACCCATGTGTCCGAATGGCTTCCGCAACTCGCCGCTCCGTATCCGGCGCCAGCATGAAGTTGTGGCGGGCTATAAACTGCATCAACCGCAAGACGAGCTTCGAATCGGACGCAAGAGCTTGTGGCGTACGCAAAAGTACCTGGTCGCGAGACACCGTGAACTCGGAAGTCGACAGGCGCGAGCGCCAATCGAGAAATGAGCGGATCATGCCGCTTCCGGGCTCTTGGGCCCCGGCGATGGCATGTTGCGCTTCCCGCGAGATGGCGCGGGCGTGACGGTAATACTCCCGCATCGCGTCTGCCGGATGCGCAAAGAGGTCGTCCTGGGCGGCGAAGGTCAGGCGATTATCATCGCGGCCGGCGCGCTCATGAAGACAGGTCCGGACATTCGCCAGAAAGCTGCGGGCTCCGGCCAATGCGGCGAGAGCATCGCGATTCGGAGTTCCGCGTAGAGTGCCGAGCCACTCGATCAAATGCAGATCCCGAAAGCCGCCTGGCGTCTCTTTGACGTCAGGCTCCATGTGGTAGATCGTGCTCTGATACTTCTGATGCCGTTCCGAAGTCAGGCGTAGCAGGTGGTCGGAAACAGTCCGGCGCTGGCTGCGAATAAAAGCCGGAAGCTGTGCTCGGAGCCGGCCGTATAGGGCTTCCGAGCCGCAAAGATACCGCTCGGTCAGAAGGCTGATGGTCAGCTCGATATTGGTCGTATCCAGCCGGCAGCATTCCTCGACGGTATGCACCGAATGGCTGGGAGCGAGCTTGGCATCCCAAATGGTTCGCAGAAAATAGCCGATCGCGTCCTTGGCATTCTGCGCGTCCTCCGGACGGCTGACCAGAATCAGTAAATCGATGTCGGAAAAGGGAAAAAGATCTCCGCGGCCGAATCCCCCCACCGCGGCCAGTGCCCAGCAATCTCCCAGCGCGGGGGCAAGGTACTGCTCAGCCGCGTCACGGACACACGCCTCCGCCCTCCTCGTGCGTTCCGCGGATTCGTCAGAAACGTCGCGTCCCGGGACGAAGAGAGGGGTCTCGACTGTCGCCATTGGGCTGATTGGCAAATTGTACCGTGCCTGGAACAGCCCGTCAGTACGACATCAGATAAACTCTAGGCGAGGAACCATCTATGCACCCCACACGAATGACGGCTGCAATTCTCCCCCTGTTCGCCGGTGCTCTGCTCGCCTGGCAAGTCGCTACCAACAACCCTCCGAAACTTCCACCGCCCTTTCACACTCCGTCGGCGAACAACCGGCCCAACGTGATCGATCGGCCGGATGGAGCAAAATTGTCGGTTCCCAGCGGCTTTACGGTTGAAGAGTATGCCAGCGGGTTCGAGCGGCCTCGTTGCATGATTCAGGGACCGTCCGGGGAGTTGTTGCTGGCAGATTCATCCAATAGCGGTTCCGTCTATGTGCTGAATGGCAATGGCAAAGAACGAAAGAAGCTGCTGAGTGGCTTGAACCGCCCATACGGTCTGGCGTTCTGGAAAGACTATCTGTATGTTGCGGAAACCACTTCGGTTAAGCGTTACAAGTACAACAAGGCCGCCCAAAGCGCGGGGCCGGGAGAAGAGATTGTTTCGCTGAAGGATTTCAATTCCGGACATTGGACACGGACCATCGCCTTCGACGCGAAGGGCGAGAAATTGTATCTTGGCGTGGGCTCCGCTTCGAATGTGGACGCTGGCGAAAATCCGATGCGCGCGGCGATCCATGTTATGAACCCGGACGGATCTGGACGCGAACTCTACGCTACCGGAACGCGAAATCCCACCGCCATTCATTTTCATCCAACTTCCGGGCAGCTTTGGGCCTCCGTCCAGGAACGGGATGCGCTGGGCGACGATCTGGTGCCCGATTACTTCACACACATCCAAAAGGGCGGCTTCTACGGCTGGCCTTATGCCTATTTCGGGCCTAATGAAGATCCTCGCCGGAAGGGTGAAAAGCCGGACTTGGTGAAGAAGACCATCGTGCCCGACCACTCGCTGGGCGCACACGTTGCCGTAATCGATTGGACATTCTACACGGGCAAACAGTTCCCGGCCGAGT
>CAYTVP010000397.1:0-4210 GCA_964441675.1 uncultured Solibacteraceae bacterium
GGTTACCCGGCCGCTACCAGTACCGGGTTCGCTACCCCCTAGGGTTTGAATAACTGCGCGACGACACCTACCGGTATTCGCTACTGCTGAGCGAATTCGATCTTCATCTGTACGCCGAGGGCACGAATTATGAGGCTTACCGCATGCTGGGCGCGCACCCGGTGGAAGTGGAAGGAACAGCGGGTACCAGGTTCGCGGTCTGGGCTCCGAATGGAGAAGCGGTATTTGTCATTGGGAATTTCAACGGGTGGAATCCTCGAGCCAACCCGATGCGCCGCCGCGATGGTGGAGTGTGGGAACTGTTCTTGCCGGGCGTGGGGCCCGGGCAGATCTACAAGTTTCACATACGCTCCCAGCTAAACAGGTACGAAGTGACCAAATCGGACCCCTTCGCCTTCGCGACGGAGCTGGCGCCAACGACCGCCTCCGTCGTCCACGGCCTTTCCGGCTATCGCTGGAACGATGAGGAATGGCTTGCCCGGCGCGGATCTACCGATTGGTTGACGCAACCTGTCTCCATTTACGAAGTCCATCTCGAATCCTGGCTCCGCGGTGAAGATAACCGGCTGCTGACATACAGTGAACTGGCCGACCATCTGATTCCCTACGTTCAGCGCCTGAACTTCACGCACATTGAGCTGATGCCGATTACCGAGTATCCATTCTCCGGCTCCTGGGGCTATCAGGTCACTGGCTACTTTGCCCCGACGGCCCGATTCGGCGCGCCCGACGGATTCCGGGAATTTGTCGACCGGTTTCATCAGGCCGGTATCGGAATCATTCTCGACTGGGTTCCCGGCCACTTTCCGAAGGACCAGCACGGGCTGGCCGTCTTCGACGGCACGCACCTTTACGAGCACGACGATTGGCGCATCGGCGAGCACAAGGGCTGGGGCACATATATATTCAACTATTCGCGCAACGAGGTACGGTCGTTCCTCCTGTCCAGCGCGATGTTCTGGCTGCGTGAGTATCACATTGACGGTTTGCGAGTAGACGCAGTCGCTTCGATGCTGTACCTCGACTACGAGCGTAACCCCGGCGAGTGGCTGCCAAACAAATACGGCGGGCGTGAAAATCTGGACGCGATCAGCTTTCTCCGGCAGATGAACGAGCTGACCCATACCGTTCCCGGTACCGTGACAATCGCCGAAGAGTCTACTTCTTTTCCGATGGTTTCGCGGCCGACATACCTGGGCGGGCTGGGATTCACGATGAAGTGGAACATGGGCTGGATGCACGACATGTTTCACTATTTCAAGCTGGATCCGATTTTTCGCCGGTCGAACCACAACGACATCACATTTTCGCTGATGTATGCCTTCACCGAGAATTTCGTCCTTCCGATTTCGCACGATGAGGTGGTTCATATGAAAAGCTCGCTCATCGGAAAGATGCCTGGGGACGAATGGAAGAAATTCGCAAACGTGCGCGCCTTTCTCGCGTACATGTGGGCGCATCCGGGCAAGAAGCTGCTCTTTATGGGACAGGAAATCGGCCAGTACGAAGAGTGGGACGAGAAGCGCTCAATCCGCTGGGATCTGCTGCAGTGGGATTTTCACAGCCGTTTGCAGATACTCGTCCGCGATCTCAATCTGTTGCTGAAGAATGAGCCGGCGCTACACGAAGTGGACTATCACTGGAGCGGATTTGAATGGATCGATATCGCGGATGTCGATAGCTCGGTGATCAGCTTCCTGCGCCGCTCCGAAGATCCGGGTGACGAGCTGATTTTTGTTTGCAACTTCACTCCGAATCCGCGCTACCACTACCGGGTTGGAGTGCCACAGCCCGGAACTTATGCCGAGGTGCTGAACACGGACTGGAGTCGCTATGCAGGTTCGGACGTGTGGGCGACGCCTGCCGGATGGACCGACGCCTATCCGGAGGAAATGCACGGGCGGCCGTTCTCGCTCGTCATCACGCTGCCTCCGCTCGCCGTAGTTTGTCTGAAACGGCGAAGGCCGCCGCACGAGATACGGCGGCCAAGAACTCTGGCCGCTCCCCTTGAGGAAGCCGGCCGGGAATCTTACGCTACTCTTCCGTGATGGTGACCTTCTTCAGAGCATCGCCCTGTTTGGTATTGTTCACTACATCCTGACCGCTGATCACCTGGCCAAAGACGGTGTGCTTGCCGTCCAGCCAGTCCGTCACAATGTGCGTGATGAAGAACTGGCTGCCGTTGGTATCCGGACCGGCATTGGCCATCGACAGGGAACCGGTTTGATGCTTGTTCGCCTTCGGAAGGCGGCACTCGTCCTCAAACCGGTAGCCGGGGCCGCCGCGGCCCGATGCTGTCGGATCTCCGCCTTGGATCATGAAGTTGTCGATTACACGATGAAACGTTGTATCGTCATAAAATCCTTCACGTGCCAGAAATACAAAGTTGTTCACGGCCTTTGGTGCCGCATCCGGGTACAGTTCGCACACGATCGTGCCTGCGGAGACGTCAAACGTCGCTTTATATTTTTTGCCGGCATCGATCGTCATCGGCGGCGGGGCCGTGTATTGTTTTGCCATTTACTCAGTGTACCGGCCAGCTTCCGGTAAGCGTCTTAAGCTAAAGAGCATGAGACTCGCGCTTGTTTTCGCGATGACCGCGGCCATCCTCCCCGCTCAAAGGGATCGTTACGACGGCCCGAAGCCTCCTAAGAGAGACGTTCCTTTCCTGCTGCATGCAAATAAGCTGGTCGAGCTCGATGTCACGACCGCGCAGGCCGCTGAGAAGAAAGACGACACGATCTATACGGTGCCTGGCCCTGCTGCAAAGGCGCAGACACCACTTGCCGAGCCGATCTTCCTTGTGGATGCGGAACAAGTGCCGGCAGATAAGCTGGATCTGTTCCGAATGACAGTGAAGGGCGGTTCCCGCGAAGTTACGATGTCCAAGAAACAGAAGCGTGACGCGCGGCCGATACGGATGACCGTAAACCGGCTGGAGGGCAGCCTCTACCGGGTGGAAGTGCAGGAGTTCCTCGAAAACGGCGAGTACTGCATGTCGCCCCAAGGCTCAAACCAGGTCTTTTGCTTCGCTGTGTTCTAGCAGCGGGTATCGGCTGCTACACTGCTGATTATGTTCCAAGGCCTTGAACACACGGCAATTGCATCCAAGGATCCCGCCAAGCTGGCACAATGGTACGTCGATCATCTCGGCTTTCAGATCAACTTCACCTACGCGGGCAATTACTTCGTAAAAGCGAAGAACGGATCCATGCTGGAGATCATTCCGGCTGAGGGCGACCGGTCGGCGAACGAGATGAAGACGCCGGGAATCCGGCATTTGGCGATTGTGCCCGACAACTTCGATCAGGCCTTTGAACAGCTGAAGAAGCAAGGGGTTCAATTTCTGGGGGAGCCCTTCGACAATCAAGGAAACCGGTTAGTCTTCTTCGCCGACGGCGAAGGCAATATCTGTCATCTCATTCACCGCGATAAGCCCCTGCCCTAGTCGAGCAGGCCGGCGCTCCCTGAATGCTCAAGCGAACGTTTAAAGCGTTTCAGTATCCCGAGTTCCGCTTGATGTGGGTAGGAGCGTGCCTTTCCTCCATTGGTACTTGGACACAATCCACCGCGCAGAGTTGGCTTGTGCTTGAGATTTCCGGTTCGGCGGCGCTGCTGGGATTAGATGCCTTTCTTGGCCAGATTCCCATTTTTCTTTTCTCATTGATCGGTGGCGTGATCGCGGACCGCTACGACCGGCGAATGCTGCTGATCGGATCGCAGATTGTACAGCTGACTTGCGCCTTCTTGCTGGCCGGCTTGTTTGCAGCGGGGGTTGTTCAGGTCTGGCACATTCTGAGCTTGTCATTCACTGTAGGCCTCGCCCAGGCATTCGGTGGACCGGCGTATCAGGCGTTAGTTCCCTCGCTCGTTGACCGTTCCGACCTGCCGAACGCGATCGCGCTCAATTCCATTCAGTTCAACATTGCGCGCGTTCTGGGTCCTATGCTTGGCGGACTGGCGCTCAGTAAGCTAGGCGCGTCCTGGTGCTTTACGTTAAACGGAATCTCCTACCTTGCTGTAATCACGACGCTGATATTGGTGAAGCCGCGCTTCATCCCCTCATATCGCGGCACGATCCGCGAAGGGATCCACCAGGGCGTGAGCTTCATAGGCAAGCAGGGCGCAATGGGCGCCTTGATCGTTTTGGCATTTTGCATGACCGCGCTCAGCACACCCTTAGCGGTATTTCTACCGGTTGTCACCAAAG
>CAYTVP010000398.1:0-4198 GCA_964441675.1 uncultured Solibacteraceae bacterium
CGCCGCGAATCCGTTTCAACGCGTCTTGGAATCGCGATTGACGGCGGGTGAACGGTACAATTTGCGCTACCTCGTAGTTGAACGAATAAAGGGCCGCCGTATCTTTCGGATTGCCTTCCCGGAACAAAGCCCGCACAAACGCGTTGACGGAAGCCAGCTCAAACGGAAGCTTCCGGGCGGTGGAACCGGATGCATCGATCAAAATCGCGATCGAGAGAGGAACGTGCGTGGCCCTCTCAAAAATGGCGATCTCCTGAGGCATTCCCGAATCCCATAGTCGAAATCGCTCTTTTGGAAGCGAGCCGATGATCTGACCCGCGTCGTCCTTCACGGTGGCGATGAGACTGACCATCTTGACGTCGACACGAAGTGTTGTGTCCTGTGCGGCGATCGAGTATGCCGCAAGCGATACCAGCAGGGCGAAGGTCATGAACGTTGGGGAGACGCACGCACAATGGCATCGTCCCACTCACCATCGACCCATACTTCTCCATCCGCAAAGTATTCTTTCTTCCAAATGGGAACCGTCTTCTTTAACCGGTCGATTCCTTCGAGAGCTGCCTCGAATGAAGGCCTCCGATGCGGTGCGGTGGTGACGACAGCCACCGATGTTTCCCCGATTTCCATCCGCCCCAAACGGTGAATGAGTGCAATACGGCCGATTGCATGCCGGCTGGCAATGTCGCGTCCGAGTTCCGCCATCGTTTTTAGGGCCATAGGTTCATAACACTCGTAGTCCAGGAAAAGTGTCGCCCGGCCGCGAGTGTTATTGCGAACAACACCCTCGAATGCGACGACTGCGCCATCTTCGCCTCTTAAAAGCCTTTGGGAGACAGCGCTCACTTCGATTGGGTGGCGGGTCAGCGCGAAGAAGTTCCCGGTTTCAGAATCCTCAATGATCTGAGCATAGGGTGAGTGCCCGCCGCTGACAGGCGGCAGGAATGCCACTTCATCCCCGTCGGCAAGAAGGGTCTCCGGAGGAGAAAACTCATAGTTCCGGGCGAGGACAATCGATGAAGACATTCCGGCAAGATCGGGAAAGCGATCGAGATACAACTTAAAGAGTCCGCCAAGGGTAAACGGTGAGTCCAGAACAATCGTCTCTTGTGCCGCGCCGGCAAGATCGCGCAGCTGTCCAAAGAAAAGAACTCGAACTGTCACTATTCGTAGCGTAGCGCTACGACCGGATCGAGACGGGCGGCCTTGTTCGCCGGCCACAACCCGAAGAACAAGCCCACTGCCACAGATACCAGAACGCCCGCGGCCGCCGCCCAAAGCGGAACCGAGACGGGCAGGTTGGGAAATGCAAGCCTCGATAAAGCGGCGACACCCCATCCGAAGGCCATCCCCAGCAGGCCGCCGAGAGATGTCAGCACAACGGCTTCTGTCAGGAACTGCGTGATGATATCCGACCGGCGCGCTCCCAACGCCTTGCGGACGCCGATTTCGCGCGTCCGTTCCGTCACCGAAACCAGCATGATATTCATCACGCCAATACCTCCCACAAGAAGACCAATGGAGCTTAGGACGATCATCACCAGGGCGGTAATGGCCGTGATCTTACGGAAGTCGCCAATCATCTGCTCGGCGGTGGAGATATAGAAATTGTCCGGTTTATCATATGGAACTCGCCGGACTTGACGCAGAATGCCACGGATTTCGTCGGCTGCCTGACTCATCCGGTCCTCGAAAGCTACCGCGATCATCAGGTGCTCGTCGGCCGCGGGAACCATCTTTCGCATCGTCCAATAAGGAATGACAACCCGGCTATCACGTTCTCCGAGCGCTGCTCCTCCCCCGCGCTTCAAAATTCCGATCACCTGATATTTATGCCCGTCAATATCGATCCACTTCCCCACCCCCTCCACGCCGGTAAATAATGCCTTGGCGACATCTTCGGAGATAACGGCGACGGGAACGCGGCGGGAATTCTCAGCGTCATTAAAAAATCGTCCCGCGAGCAACTCCGCTTGGCCCGTTTGGGCGTAGCCTTCATCAGTGCCGCCAAGTTCGAGATTGTAGTATTCATTGCTCCCATAGCGCGCCTTGGGAATGGTCCGCCAGTTACCGAAAAGAAACGGGCTGACCCGCTTGCAACTGCTACAGCCCTCTGAAACAGCACGAATGTTCTCGAAGCTGATGGGCTTTCGCATCCTCTCCTCGGGAGTACGGTTCCCAAAGGTCACACCAATCCGAAACTTGAATACAAGAAGGGTATCGGTTCCAAAAGACTGTAGGACATTGCTGACGGCGCTGTCAAAGCCCGTAAGAACGGAACCGACGCCGATGATCGTGCCTGTGCCGATGATCACTCCGAGGACAGTGAGAAAGGCACGTAACTTATGCGAACGGAGCGTATCGAAAGCCAGAAAAATCGAGGCTATCGTAGCTGAATTCTTCACATCAGCCTGCCTGGAGCGATCATTGCTCGGCCCGGAGCGCGTCTATCGGATCAAGGTGTGAAGCCTTCCGGGCCGGATAGATGCCAAAGAAAAGGCCCACGGCGGTTGAGATCGAAAGCGAGAGAAAGATCGCGACCAGAGGCATGCTCATAGGCACTGGTGTGTTGGACCGAACCACTATAGTGATCAACCAGGCAATCATCACCCCTATGAGCCCGCCCAGTCCGGATAATACCGAGGACTCAATCAGGAACTGCCAAAGTATGTCCGATCGCCGGGCGCCGATCGCTTTTCGAATACCGATCTCATGTGTCCGCTCCGTGACGACCGCCAGCATGATGTTCATGATGACTACACCGCCGACGATCATAAAAATGCTGACTACCGCCATAGCCGTCGCTGAGATGGCGCCGGTCATTTTGTCCCAGGCCTGCGAAAGCGAGTCTGAACTGACGATCGCGAAATTATCCTCCTGATTGGGCCGCAGATGACGGAATGCACGGAGTAGCATTCGGATTTCATCCTGCGCTTGAAACAGGGAACTATGATCGACCGCAGTTGCCATATAGCTGATGCCCGTCCGGGAGCCATAACTTTTGAAGTAGCTCTCAATCGGGAGCATGACGAAGTTGTCCCGCGATTGGCCGAAAACGCTGCCCTGAGCTTTGGCTACACCAACAACTTCGTACGGGCGCCCATCGATCGCCAGCGATTTTCCGACCGCGTCAACATTCAGAAAGAAGCGGTCTTTGACATCCGCGCCGATTACTACCGCGCGGAGGTGCCGGTCGTTGTCGTTCGCGGTGAAAAATCGCCCCTCGGCAATCTGTGTGTTGGTAATCGTCCCCATATTCGGCGTAACGCCCTGAAGAGCTACTCCGTCCAGCCGGTCGTCCGCTAGAGTGACGACACCGCGGCGGAATGTCTGCATTCCGATCTCGCCGACCAAAGTCGCTTGCGAGCGGAGAAACTGATACTCTTCCCGGCGCAGCTCGGGATTTCTACGCTGATATTCGAGGAATTTTTTGGGGTCCCAGTCTCCGATAAAGGCCATGCGAAACACACGAAAGCCATCGGCGCCCATATCCGAGACATTCTGAGCGATGTACAGGTCCATCCCGTGGATGATCGACATCACGGCGATCAGGGTGCTTGTCGCCAGTATGATTCCGACGAGGGTCAGAAAGCTGCGGAGCTTGCTGGACTCGAGCGAGTGGAGTGCTACCCAAAACGCTTCGCGGAAAGAGGCACTTGCGTGCATTCCTATCGGAAGACGTCGCTCAAGCAGAGTTTGTTCCTTTGTTGTCGCATCCAATCACAAATAATGGAATCCGCCCAAAACCGTGGCAAGCGGCGGGATAGGAATCCGACATGCCCCCCGTGAGCGGTGGCCACGAGGTTGACGTTGGGATTCGCCTGGATAGCCGGATGGGAAAAGATCGAGAAGGGCACCAATGGATCATCCTTGGCCTGAATGATCAAGGTGGGTATCGCCACATTCTCCAGAAAATTCTGGGAAGACTGCGTGGCGTAATACCGGTCCGCGGTTCCGAAGCCGAACGCAGGGGCAGTGATTCTGTCGTCAAACTCGTAAACCGAGCGGAGACGGTCGACACCGTCAGGCTGGTAAAGATCGGGATGCTCCACGCATCGGCGGAGATACCGTGCCTTCAGCCGTTCGAGAAAGCGCCGCTCATATAGCCTGTTCCCGGGACGCATCATCGCGCGGCTGCTGGCCGCGAGGTCGATCGGTGTCGAAACGGCAGCCACACCGGCCACCTTGCCGGTGAGGGACG
>CAYTVP010000399.1:0-4195 GCA_964441675.1 uncultured Solibacteraceae bacterium
GGTTCAGAGGCTTCTGAACCTCCTCGGATACATTGGCAGCTATACGGCTGATGCGCTCTTACAGCTTTTCGGGCTTACCGCTTGTGTTCTGCCCGTGCTGCTGGTTCTGGTTGCCTGGCGCTGGCTCCATTCCCGCGAAATCCATTCGGCGGGCGTCAAAATTTTGGGCTCGGCGATGCTTGTCGCGGGAGTCTCGGTGGCCCTATCCCTGGGCGGCGGCTGGCGTCCCTTTGGCGGCTATATTCCCGCCGGTGGAATGATCGGCCTGCTTCTCGCGGATTCGCTTGTCCAGGTGATGAATGTTACCGGCGCCGCCTTGTTCACGACCGTCTGCCTGGTTCTTTCGCTGTATCTGATCTCCACGTTCTCAATGACCGTTCTTTCGCGCTGGCTGGCGAGACCGATGGCTTGGCTGGCGCGCCAACTGGGAAAGATTGGGCGAATTCGACTGCCGCGCTTCTCCCTGCCGAAAGTTTCCGTGCCGCGATTTCCGGCACCGCAGACTAGTGAAGAAGACGATGAGCCCCTGCCGCCGCCTCTGCGGCGCCGCAAGCCTGTCGAAGTGGACGATCGCCCGGCCATTCTGAAGCGCGCCGGGTCTTCTTCGGTTGAGCCGCCTTTCGAGCCGACCGATTATGCTCCCGCGGTAGAGGAGGGGCCCGAGCAAATCCCCGCCGATATTCCAATTGTCGAGCTGGAGACGCTCGACCCGGTCCGTGAAGAAGCCCTCGCCGCTGTAGCCCCCGCGGCGCCCAAACGCCGGGAGCCGGTAGCTAAACCCAGGAGCTTGTGGCGGCTGCCTTCGACAACCCTGCTGAACCCGCCTGACGAGCGTAACGTCTACGACGGCCTGGAGCTGAAAGAAACCGCTGGGCGCATCAAGAGCAAATTCGAGGAGTTTAATGTTCTCGGCCAAGTGGTGCAGATCAATCCCGGGCCTGTCGTCACTACGTTTGAGTTCAAGCCCGAAGCGGGCATCAAATACTCGAAAATCGTCACGCTTACCGAGGATCTATGCCTCGGCCTGCAAGCTGAGTCCATCCTGATCGAGCGCATTCCCGGCAAGCCAACTGTGGGAATCGAGGTCCCCAACTCGCGGCGCGAGGTCATCAGCCTCCGGCAGATTCTCGAATCCGACGAATTCTCCACCTCGCAGAGCCGCCTCGTGCTCCCGCTCGGCAAAGATGTCAGCGGGCGTATTAAGGTCTCTGCGCTCGAAACCATGCCGCACTTGCTGGTCGCCGGGTCCACCGGTTCCGGCAAGTCCGTGATGCTGAACTCGATGATCATGTCGATGCTCTACAAATCGACGCCGGACGAGGTCCGCATGATCATGATCGATCCCAAACGCGTCGAGCTCGGCATCTACGAAGGCATTCCGCATTTGCTGACGCCCGTCATTACGGACCCGCGCAAGGCGACCAACGCACTCCGCAACGCGGTTCTCGAAATGGAGCGCCGGTTGAAGCTGCTCGCCTCGCGCCAGGTGCGCAACATCGATCAGTACAACAAGAAAGTACGGCAGTTGGCATCTGAGCCGCGTAACCTGTTTGTGGAAGAGGAAGAGCAGATTCCGCAGGACGATCTGTCGCCTCTGCCTTACATCCTGATTCTGATTGATGAATTGGCCGACCTGATGATGCTCGAACGGGCGAACGTCGAAGAATCCGTCGCCCGTCTGGCGCAGATGGCCCGCGCCGTCGGCATGCACCTGGTTCTGGCGACGCAACGCCCGTCCGTCGATGTCATTACCGGCCTGATCAAGGCCAACTTCCCGGCGAGGATCAGCTTCCGCGTCGCAACGCGCGTGGACTCTCGCACCATCCTCGATGTCATGGGCGCGGAGCATCTTTTGGGCAAGGGCGACATGCTGGTTCTGCCGCCCGGATCGTCGCGTCTGGTCCGCATGCATGGCGCGTTTGTTACCGAGGCTGAAATCGCGAGCGTAGTCGATTTCTGGAAGGGTCAGGCGGCCCCCGAGTACGACCAGAGCTATCTGATCGCTCCTCCGGCCGACGATGACGAACCGGTACAAGGCGGCGAAGAGTTCGATGGCGAAGAGGATCCGATGTATCAGGATGCCGTCCGAGTCGTGCTGGAAATGGGCAAAGCGTCGACGTCCACGCTCCAGCGGCGGCTTCGTCTTGGTTACGGCCGTGCGGCACGGATTCTCGATCGTATGCAGCGCGAAGGGATCATCGGGCCGCCGGATGGCTCCCGGCCCCGCGAGGTTCTGAAGGCCCCGGATTGGTATTCCCAGACCGTCGGCTGATTTTGTATCCATAATTGGACGAAACTGATCTTCCACCGCAGGTGTCTAAACTCCCATGCGAGGAATACCGCTCGTTCTCCTTGCCGCGCTACCGGCGTTGGCCCAGGTGGGCGGATTTGGCCCGCCGCCGGCGTCGCCGCAACCTCCCTGGATGGAGGTGTTTCGGAAGATGTACGAGCCGCAGGGGCAAGCATCTCCGCTTGGCGCGCTCGATCAGGAGGTAGAGAACGCCTGGGCCGCGGCGCTGACCGCCGGACCGGCTGAGCAGTTCTTTGAACATGCCGCACAGCAAGCTGCCGACTACTTCGGCCGACAAGGCTACGATCGCAAAGCGGAAATCATCCTCCGGCAGGCGATTACTTCCGCCGCGCAGGCCGACACGGCCAAAGCCCGCACTCTCCGATTGGGCCTCGCCCAACGGTTGAACCAGGAGCAGAAATTTTTCGCGGCCGCCGCAGTAATCCAGGAAGTGCTGGAAGAGGTAAAAGCCGCACCGGACCAAGCCGCATCGGACCGGGCCGCGCTGAACGCACGGATCTTAGCCACTACGCAACTCGCGCAGATCCGGGAGCAGATGGGCGAACTGGATGCCGCCGAAGCTTTGCTTCGAGAAGTAGAGAAGCTTCAGTCGAGTCCGGTTCCTCAAACCCCGTCATCCGGGGCGATACAGGCCTTCAGAGTAGTCCGGCCGGGATTTGCGGCGTTTCGGATGGGGAGCTTTGCGGGACCTTATGCCGGGCCGTCCAATTTAGCCAGCTTCTATCAACGTCAGGGCGATGTGGTCAAAGCCGAAGCCCTACACAAGAAGGAAATTGAGGAGGCGGAAACTCCGCAGGAAACCTCGCGTAGCATCCAGAATTACGCCAACTTTCTCAACTCGCAGCAGCGGTGGGAGGAGGGCGGGGCGCAATTAGAGAAGCTGATCGCGATGGAAAGCGCATCTTCACAGCCGGAAACTCAGCAAATGCTCGTCTACCATCGCCAGGCTTTGGCACAGACAGTAACGATGGCGGGAAAACCGGAGAAAGCGCTTGAGATCCTCCGGGAGAATGTCGCCAAGACATCCGGCCATGCCGCTCAACAGGTCAATGCCTTGCAAGCCTACGCCAATATGCTGATCCAGCAGAAGCAGTTTGACGAAGCGGAAAAAGTCATCGAACAAATGCGGCAGCCCACGGGCCAAGGCGTGGAGGATGCGGCCCGGTTTGCGCAGCCTATGGCGGATCATTTATTAGCCAACCTCCGTCAGATGCAAAATCGAACGGAAGAAGCCCGCGCGCTCCGGGAACGGACGATCGCTCAACCTCAGAGACTTGAGGGGACTGTGCCGATCGGGATGCTGATGCAGCCCGTGCAGGAGGCGCTCGCACGCCACAAGTACGACGATGCGATGGCGCAGGTCCAACGCATCCTCGCCGAGGCCGCCCCGCGCATCCGCAGCAACCCGGAAGAAATCAGCGCCTTTACGAACCTCCTCCACCAGTGGCCTCAAGGTCGCCAGGAAGAGCGCCAGCAGCTGATGCAGATGCTGTTTTCCGCACTCGATGGTGTCACGCCTGCCGATCATCCCCGCGTTGCGCGGGCGCTCGGCCAACTTGCCGGAAGCACCATGCATTCCGGCCTGAGCGCGGCCGAGGTCACGCGCTTGATCGACCGCGAAGAAAAGATCTTCATTGCTGCCAAAGGCGAGGATAGCCCGGCTTTGAACGATGTCTCCCGCCAGCGGGCGCAGTTCTACTCCTTCCGCGGCGAGCATGCCGAAGCGGCGGCGGAGATGAAGCGGGCCGTGAAACGCTCGGAAGCCGCATCCGGACCGAAGAGCCAACCAACCCTCCAGATGATGCGAGAGCTCACCAATTCTCTTCAGATGAGCAACGACAACTGGCCCGAAGAGGAAGCCCTCCGTCTGGCAATTATCGAGCA
>CAYTVP010000400.1:0-4184 GCA_964441675.1 uncultured Solibacteraceae bacterium
GGATGAACCGTGCCGCCGCTACGGCCAAGGCGGCGGGGTTGGGCTTTCTCTATCACCACCACGCCTTTGAGTTCGCCGGAAATAAAGGACAGCGGCCCATCGACGTGATGGAGCGCGAACTGGATCCTAAGCTGGTAAAGCTGGAACTGGACGTATTCTGGGCCGCTGCCGCGGGCGAAGACCCCTCCGCGTTGATGCAAGCGTGGAAGGGCCGTGTCGCCTTGATGCACGTCAAGGATCGCGCAGCCGGGATGGGCGTGATCAAAACAGAGTCTGAAGCGAAGAAGACCGACTTCAAAGAGGTGGGAACGGGCAACCTGGATTTCGCGAGGATTCTTCGAACTGCCCTCGAGACCGGCGTGGAGAAATTCTACGTCGAACAGGATCAATGCCCCGGTAACCCGCTCGATAGTCTCAAGTTGAGCTTCGAGAACCTGAAGCGAATCAGCTTCTGAGATCACTACTCTTCACGTCTAGAGTGACAGCATTCCACTAAGCCATAGCTTCACGGCTAGGAGGGTTCGTGGCGAAAGATCTAACATCCGGATTTGACATTGCGCTCCATGTCTCGGCGAAGGCGATTGAGCGAGTTTTCCAGAGTTACTACTGGATCGGCGGCTTTCCAAACTATGTGACTAAGTCTTTTATGCAGGGAGGGAAAGAGCATAGCTGCGAAATCTTCTTCAAAGAACCAAAGCTGCAACTGGTTTCCGATGCCAGTTTCACAAATCCCGTAAAGCTGACCTTCGGCTACGTTGTCCGCATCAGTAAATACGATTGGGAGTCAGAGGGAAGTACATCGGTTGTGCTGGATGCGCTACCCGTTACCATTCCTTCCGGCGGCCAGAACCTTACCGCTTTGGGAGTTGCGTTCGATAGCGTTGGGCTGGGCGAATTCCAGTTTACGGCAGCAAACTACCCCGAGTTCGAGACGGTCATCAAGCCGGCCATTCTGGACAGCCTGATTCAAGCCGGTAAGAATGTGCTGTTGACTCCTCCGTCCGCGCTGAGCCCGGAGCAGCTTACCTGGCAAAGCTATGTGGATGACAACGGTGTCCGGTTTCTCGGTGTCTTCGTGAATCTTAGTCCGGGGACGCAGACCGCACCGGCATCTCAGCAGTCGTTCAATCCAGGCGAGCAAATGCGATTCGCCATTCCCATAGAAAACTTCAACGCGTTTCTGAACCAAAGCTTGGCGGACATGGGACTGGGGAGCTTCCCGGCCACCATTACGTTCGAGGGTGACACGTATGATGTGGATTCGTTGAAAGTATCGCTGAAGAATCATTATCTGCAAGTGGAAGGCGAGATCGACGACGTGGAGTTCGTGGCAAAGGGAAACCTCTTTGCCACCGACACCGGCCTGGAAGCACAGATCACCTGGCTGGATGTCGATCTTCCCTGGTATCTGGACATCGCCAACGCTTTCAGCGGGGGGCTTATCACTCGCGCGGTCGAAAAAGCGATTCCATCGGCTATCGGGGGAGTGGGCAACGAGGCATTCGCCGGATTGGGTGTGTTCTCTCAGAACCTGCCTGGTGTCGAAACGCTGATCGAGATCCACAATCATGGATTCGTCACTACCAGCACGCAAGGCCTGGTCATTTCGGCAACGGTGCAGCCTGTTTTCGATGCGGTACCGGTCACAACGCCGACATATGTCAAGGCTCACAAATACTCCAAAGAATTTCACCGTCCGGGATGTCTCTTCGGTGACAAGATCAAGTGGCAGAATGCTGCGTGGTTCATCCGTGAAGCTTCGGCGATTCGCGCCGGCTACAACGGGTGCAATACGTGTGCTCCGGAATTTAGCCATCCCGCCGGGCGTCTGGTTTTCGGCTACCGTTCGAGTACGCCGTCTTTCGAGCAGCAGCCGATTGAGATTAAGGTCGTCGGTAAGCTCATGGAGCCTGAAATTGTGGATGGCGTCACCGTAACAGACCCGCCCTTTGCCGCCGATGCGGAGTTCACCGCGAAGCCCGATGCGAATGGTATCTGGCAGTTTACGGATTATTCGAGCGCTAACCTTGCAATTACAGGTAAATGGCGATTCCGGGCAACGCTGGGTAACTGGACGGGGGAATGCACGATGAAGGTGAAGCCGACAGCGTCCAAGTTTGGCTACACGAACTACGTGGCGTTCACTGTCGGTAATCCCATCGGACAGTTCGGATACGGTAAGATGCCGGAGTTTCCGCAGTAGTTCTATAGACAGATTTTGAAAGCGAGGATACGAGTATGGGTTATTGCCAGGTTGGGGGAAGTACTCAAGCCTGTCCGCCGGACGATTGCAAGGAGATCGGCGGGAGTCACTTCGAAGATAGTCCCGGATTCTGCCTTCTGCTGTCCTTGTTAAAGGATGAGCGATCGATTCTGATGACGAGTACGCTGATCTACCCGACGCTGATCGAGTTCCGGAAAAGCGTTCTACAGGAAACCCCATTGGGTAAGGAATGGTCCCGCTACTTCGACCGGTTCTACGAAGAAGCGAAAGACATTGCACGCAAGGACAGGAAGCTGGTAACGAACATTGTCTGGCTGACCACCTATGTCGCGCCGTTTTTACAGGCGATGCTGGGGCAGAAACCGCGGAATCCGTTCGCCGCCCGGTTCGGCCAGGGTGCTTACAATTCGTTTATCACGGTCATGCATGGCTTTCGGAAGCGCGGCTCGAAGGAGTTCGTTGAAGCGCTCGATATCGTTGAGAAGCAGATAGCGCCCTTTCCGGGGATGACACCCAGAGAGGCATTGAGAGAACTACGCAAGCCGGTTGCCGGCGGGAAGACGCCGCGGCCCAAGAAAAAATCAGCGAATGCGAGTCCGCGAAAGAAAAGGTAGATCTGGGCGGGCGCCGGAACTAGCGGTGCGCATGGCTGCTGAGGTTGATTTCGCGGGTGTGTTGTCCACGGCGGTTTCCGATTGCCGCGTCGCGACTCCCGCCCGCGCTTTCTCCGCACTGGAGGGATTCCTCCAGTGGTTCGCCACATTGGCCGTGATCGACAAGGAAGATTCGCTGGTTATGCTACGAGGCGACGTCGATCGAATCTGGCACGCCGCGCTGATCCATACCGCGGTGTATCGGTCGCTTTGTAACGATTACGTCGGATGGTTCGTCGATCATTATCCTTCGGAGGCAACTCCCCATCCGGATTGGGTCGCCCGGACGGTTGATCGAATCGAACAGGAGTTCGGCGACGGTATGCACCAGGAATTCCGTCGCTGGCGCCGTCAAGCAATTCGCGCGGGAGCGAAGAAAGTAGCTGGCGGATAGACAGCCCGGCAACGCTGCCATTAGAGGTTCACGCGACCGGGTACTTCCACGGCGCGCGATAATCCCGCCGCAGCAAGGCATTCGCCTCGGAATCGCCGACGCACTTCTGCCCGTCCCAACGCACGCTGCGCCCGGCACGCCAGCTTACCATCCCCAGCAGGGACGCAGCCGTCGCGCGATACCCGATCTCGATATCGGTGACAGGGCGGCGTTTATTCTCGATCGCATCCAAAAAGTCCGCCCACAGTTCCTTGATGTTCTGGCCGTCCGGTGGGTGGAGCTGCGCGTCCTGATGTACTGTTTGCTGACCTTTCTTGACAGGATAGAACGTCCAGCCATCCCGATATCCGAGATGAAACACACCCTCGGTACCGTAAAAATATGCCCCGATCAGATGCTTCTCCGCGCCTTCGCCGGCGTAGTGACGATGCTCCCAGGTGCAGCGGAAAGTCTCGAACTCATAGGTGACGATTTGTGTGTCGGGGGCGTCGGTAGAATCCTGACGGACAAAACGGCCCGCTGTGGAGTAAACCGTCTTGGGATGTTGCTCCTCGGTCCACCAGAAAACCTGATCCATCCAGTGGACACCCCAGTCGCCAAGGGTCCCATTGGCATAATCCAGAAATTGCCGGAAACCGCGAGGATGGATTGCTTTGTTGAATGTGCGTTTGGGCGCCGGACCCAGCCAAAGATCCCAATCCATACCTTCCGGTGGGTCGCTGTCCTCGACGCGAGTCCCAGCGCCGCCGGCGGAGTTCGCAAACACCCGTACCATCCCCACCTTGCCAACCTTTCCGGATCGGAGGAATTCCATTCCCGACAGTCCATGGGGCGTCACCCGGCGATGCAAGCCAACCTGTACCACCCGATCGGCCTCGCGCGCGGCCTTCACCATCGCTTTGCCTTCATCGAT
>CAYTVP010000401.1:0-4181 GCA_964441675.1 uncultured Solibacteraceae bacterium
GCTAGGAGCTTGTTGAAAATGCTCCCAAACAAGTGACGTAAGGAATGTAGCGAGCGTCATAAAGGCATGCGCGGCCGGGACGACCAACAGACGAGCGCGTTCAGCTACCTGAGCGCGGAGGAACGCATCCCCCCGGACCATCCCCTGCGGGCGATCCGCCGGACGATGGACGAAGTCTTGAAGGCGATGTCGAAGGACTTCGATGCGATCTACGCCGCCTCCGGAAGGCATTCGATTCCGCCGGAGCGGCTGTTGCGAGCGCTGCTTTTGCAGATGTTCTATTCGATCCGGAGCGAACGAATGCTGATCGAACAGATCAACTACAGTTGGCTGTTCCGCTGGTTCGTGGGTCTGGATATGGACGAGACGGTGTGGAATCACGCGGTGTTCTCCAAGAACCGCGACCGGTTGCTGAACGGCGATGTGGCGCGGCGGTTCTTCCAGCGGGTGCTCGATCAAGCGCGGGGATATCTCTCCGACGAGCATTTCACGGTGGACGGGACGCTGATCGAGGCGTGGGCGAGCCAGAAGAGCTTCCGGAAGAAAGACGGCTCGGATGGCGATGGCGGGAACTTCCACGGACAGCAGCGGCGCAACGACACGCACCGGTCCAAGACCGATCCGGAAGCAAAGCTGTACCGCAAGGGCCGGGGACAGGAAGCGAAGTTGAGCTACCTGGGACATGTACTGGTGGAGAACCGGAACGGTTTGATCGTGGGAGCGATGGCCACGGCAGCCGACGGCTATGCCGAGCGGGACGCGGCGATCCTGATGGTGCACGAACGGTGGCGGAAACAAAAACGGATTCGCACGGTATCGGCGGACAAGGGCTACGACTCGCGGGACTTCGTCCAAACGATGCGGGGGATGAACGTCCGTGCGCATGTCAGCCAGAACGATCATGGGCGGCGTAGCGCCATCGACGCCCGGACGACGCGGCATTCCGGCTACGAGATCAGCCAGAAGAAGCGGCCGCTGATCGAAAGGACATTCGGATGGATGAAGGCGATCGCCGGGATGCGCAAAGTGAAGCTACGCGGACTGCTGAACGTCGACTGGTTGTTCGTGCTGACGGCGGCGGCGTTCAACCTGTGGCGGATTCCGAAACTGAAACGGGCCGCCGCCTAGCCGAACGCCGAAAACCCGCTCCTCACTGGGGCTCAGCGGGCCTCCCGGGAAGTCTCAATCCCACTGAATCCATCCCCGTCGAAGCACATCTAACCCGCTTCGTGCCGCTTTTCAACAAGCTCCTAGCAGGATGAAAATCGAATCGAAGAAAGAAACCATTCTGCCAAATAGGGATCGGCATTCCCACAAAGCTTCCTGGCAAACTCAACTGACGAACTCTTTCCACAACCGCATTTGCAGCAAGGAGATTGCTTTGCCCTGGGAACAAGTAACAAACAAAAATACTTAACTGAACGAAGGGTCTCATCCCGAACTAACTCCTTAACATTACTTACAGCCGCCACACGAATTACAAGGAACCTCAGCGCACATGCACACTTCACATGTATGACCACCGGAATACTTCCACCCATCGCATGGCCCATAAACAAATGGGTCAGAAAAATACTTGTCGAAGTAACCGTCACCACAGCCCTGACCACATGGCAGGGAGTAAGGTCCCATGTTTGTGCCTCCGCAGCAATCCCCAGATCCACAGTGATCAGCTTGAACCGAAATCGGTTTCAGCCAACTTTGAAGAACTGAGGGATTCTCACACATGCCCTTCCGATCGTTCTGCTTTTCAATCAGCATCAATGTGTTACGGTCAAACTGGTGGAAGCCCTTTTTGGTGCCATCAAAGAAATTGGAGGCTAGTGGTTCGCCCAATTCAGTTTGCATATGCGCAGACCTGTTTGGATGACGTTCTGGAGTGGCCAATCGTTGAAGCGATAGCAGGCTAACTGCAAACAAAAGCAAAAATCCTACTAAAGAGGGGGGGGCACTTTTGTGTGAGTTTCACAGCTAGCCTATCGTTTACACCAGAACCTCCCAAGAAATCAAGGGGGAAACTGCAATCCGGCTGGCAAATATTGGTTAATAAAATGTGCTTTTAGTATAAATTACACAAATCGTCTTGCGGTTGACTTATTGACCTCCTTTCAGACCTATCGAAAGCCGTGGTCGGCCGCCTCTTACAGCCGCTGGTTGAGCTTTCTACACCGCCTACCGCGAGACGCAGAATTACGTGGAACGCGTTCTCGGGATCTATCGCAAATCAACCGCGGCCGCTCAAAAACAATAAGAACCTGCCAATCGTATGCGGCCTCCCGAGCCGTCGATAGATCTCGAACTTCGCGTCATTGCCCGCGCAATCCGGACAGAAGACGGCACAAGGTTTGGGCTCCGGCTGTCGAAACCGGGTTGACGTATTTTGAACGCCCGTATGCTGAAAGCGAGCCTGCGGGTTTCCGGCCCGTACCAGCACCTGATATGGATACTCCAGTTGAAACTCGCTCACATCAATTCCAATCTCGGAACATCCGCTTTCCAGGGTCAACCGGACTGCTTCGAGAAACTCATTCTGATTGCCCCATTGACCCATGTCGTAAAAGTAAACATCTTCGCGTCTCGCATGCAGAATACTTCTCTCACCCTTGAGCGGACGCGTCCAATTCTCCGTTAAGGGCAGCCGCGTAGTGCTAACAAGAAAGATACAAATCAGTATCTGAATGAAGGGCCAGCGCAGCCGGGCGATGATCCAGCCACCCAGCGGGGCGCTGAGAACGAACAGTCCTAGTAGCAATCTCGCCAAAAACGGCTGCCACTTGAGATAAAGGCAAAAGCCGAAAAAGCTGACCGCCAGCGCTAGGGCATAAATAAGCCACTGCGGATCGCGGCGAGCCTGCGCCACTGCTGCGATGAATGCCGCCACAAGAATCAAAAGATGCCAGCGATTGTTGGCATCCGCCTCATGGTTTGCATTCCTCGGCGCGCTGTAGACACTCCATCGCCAGGTGGTGGCTGGATCCTGCGGATCGAGATGCAGCCATTCATGAAGCTGAACAACCGCATCGTATACGGCACGGTTTGCTTCCGGATTGCGGCTGCCCAATTGATCGGAGGTATTTCGCAGCAGGTTGGACACACCGGCGCCGAGGCTCACCGGCTCATTCCGCCAGCGAAAAAATCCGTCCCCTTGCGCGGAATCGAACCCCAGCGGAGATCCGGAAAGCCGCAGGTTCCGTATATATTGCGGTCCGTTGATGAGTGCGACACAGGCGGCGGTTGCTACTGCAGCCCGCAGCCAGTTGGCGCGGCTACGCCAGAGACAATAGGCGAGAATGGGCGGCGCGAATAGATAAGCGGTAGCTTTCGTTCCCAGCGCTAATGCAAGCGCGAGAGCAAAACGCCAGATCGCTTTTCGCAACGCAAAGAATACGGTTGCTGTCAGCCACATTGCCAGGAAGTAGTCGTTTTTGGCTCCGGACGCCTGTAGCACTCCATTCGGCAGGGTGGCTGCAAATAGAGCGGTGATCGCCTGGCCGCGGCTGTTCAGGCCCATCTCGCGGCCGATTAGAGATACGCCCACAACGCTGCCGCAATAGCCGATCCACTGCACGAGATTGACCAGGCCGTCGCCACCGGTTATCAGATAGCCGTGCAGCATGGCATACTCGGCCAGCGGCTGCAGCATGATCTGGTTGAAGTATGGGGTCGGGAAGAATTCGACGCTCGATTGTTGCGCCCAGTAGATGACGCGCGGCAAGTGATAGGCCATGGCGTCCGCGCTGTTTGGGGCAGCGACGATCGCGGTAAAGGCGAGAATCGCCGCGATGGCTGCGATCGCGACAGCGATCAGCCCTTCTAACCATTGCCAACGGAACACAATCACCGGCCGGGGGAATCGCCACACAGCCAATACGACAGCGAGCACCCAAGCCGCGACAATGGGCCATTGTTTCACCAATTCGCATGCGCCGAGCAGCTCTGTAACTAGCGCAAGAGCGGTTCCCCACGACACCAGCAACGTGAGAAACCACTCCCGAAGGCCCAATCGCACTTTCGCATGATGCCATGCAGCGATAAAATACCGCCATGCCGACCAGACGCACCGCTCTTAGAGCCGCCATGGCAACGACGTTTCTTCCGATCGCCGGACGCTGGCGAACATGGGCGCATCCGGCGGAGCAAAAGCTGGCCACGCGCGTCCTGGGCCGCACCGGGCGCGAGGT
>CAYTVP010000402.1:0-4176 GCA_964441675.1 uncultured Solibacteraceae bacterium
TCGGTAGCCAGGGTCACTTTCACCTGCTCGGATTCAAACCATTCGTCCAGAAAATCGGCCGCGCTCTGGGTAAAGATCTTCACCAGACCCGCGATTTCACGCGTGGATAGCCGCCGGAACCGTCCCAGCAGCTTCATGTAGTCGATGAAGTCCCCCGGCCTGGCCGGCGGAAATTCGGGCGGCGTAGTCAGCAGCAGAGATTCGACCACCCGCGCCAGCCCTTCGACAAACGCTTCGAACTTCGGAAACGTCTCCGCATCGCGCGGCGAGAACTTGGCAATCTCGGCAAGCGTTCTCTCTTCGTCTTGCCACATGAACAGGTAGCGATCATCGGGGAACGCTGAAAAAAAAGAGGGATCCTTGGCGTCTACCTGATAGCCATATCGTGCAAGATCGAGATCCTGGACTACCTTTTCCTGTAGGAGCGACGTCAGGTAGGCTGCTGTCGACACACGATAGCCCGGCCAGATTTCCTCTGTTACCGCGCATCCTCCCACCAGTTCGCGCCGCTCCAAAACACAGACAGAGCGGCCTGCCCGCGCCAGATAAGCCGCCGCTACCAGTCCGTTATGACCGCCGCCGACGATGAGGACATCCCATTCTCGTGGCATCAAAGCGGGCTCGCTGTGGAATTCAGGGTGCGTTCCAGCCAGGGACGCAAGGCCGGATCAGTGAAATCCTGGATCTGGATATCGACGCCTTCGAGCCCTTGGCGTCCTGTATCGACCCCGACCACGCGCATTCCGGCAGCACGCGCTGCTGCGACTCCGGTCGGCGAGTCCTCAAAAACGATGCAATCGGCGGGACGCCGCTCGAACATCTTCGCGAGCTTCAGATAAATGTCGGGAAACGGCTTGGGTCTCTCCACCTGATCCCCATCGACGATTGCACCGAACACGTCATTCAGGCCTGCTCGCGATAAAGTGAACTCAATATTCGGCCGCTCGGCATTGGACCCGAGACCGAGGGGCCGCCCGGCCACGTCGCGGATAAATTCCCGGACGCCGGGGATCAGGTGCTGGTCGAAGACCGGTTCCATCATTTCCCGGAACAGCGACTCCTTCGCCGCTCCATGCGACGCGGCTTCTTCCGGGGAGAGACCCTCCCAATAAACCTTGACGATCTCGTCGTTTCGCCGTCCGTGCAGCCGTTCTTCCAAGTCGATGCCGGCTCGCCCATGACGGGCCAGATACTGGGTCCAGGCATGTATGTGAAGTGGCATGGAATCCACGATTACCCCATCGAGGTCGAAAAGGAACGCCATCATTGTTTCAGGATGGCAAAGACCGGGGGAGAACGGTGGGTCCTCCACACTGCAAGGCGATATACTGCGCTTCAGTGGACCTTTACGACGAACTTTGCCGCTTGCGCCGCCTGGGGCAGAAGTGCGCCGTGGCCACAATTGTGAGAGTGAACGGTTCTATCCCCAGCTATCAAAGCGCCAAACTGCTGGTACGAGAGGATGGTTCTATCCTGGGGACTATCGGTGGGGGATGTGTCGAAGCGGAAGTATGGAACGCTGCCCGCGAAGTGATCGAAACAGAGCGGTCGCGCAGCCTGGATTTCAATCTCGGACAAGATGTTGCTTACGATAATGGACTGATCTGCGGCGGCCAACTCACAATATTCGTGGAACCCGTGATCCCGCAGCCCCGAGCCATCATCTTTGGCGCCGGGCATATTTCGAAGAGCATTTGCACGTTCGCATCGGCTGCCGGCTTCGCCGCCACGGTGATTGACGATCGCGAGACATACGCCAACCGGGACCGGTTTCCAGACGCTGACGAAGTCATCGCCGGCGAATATGAGAATGTGTTCCCCCGGCTTTCCGTCAACCACACCGCCTACATCGTGATTGTGACCCGCGGCCACCGTGACGATATGCGCGTTCTGCGGTGGGCCGTAGACCAGCCCGCCCGGTATATCGCGATGGTGGGCAGCCGGCGAAAGGTATTGAATGTGGTGCGGGAATTCGAGAAAGAAGGGGTACCCCGGGATGCATTCGAGCGGATTCAGGCGCCCATGGGGCTCGAAATCGGCGCTATCAGCCCCGAGGAGATCGCCATCAGCGTGGTAGCCGAGATGATCGCGTGCCGGCGGCTCCCGGAAGGTTCCTGGCGATCGATCTCGAAGTCCGTTTTTGCCGCGAAAAACCTGGCCGCCACTTGATCGAGGTTCCCGCTTCCGTCATTCTCGCCGCTGGCGAATCACGACGCATGGGTTCGGCTAAGGCAATGCTGCGGATTCAGGGAACTACTTTCGCCGGGAAACTGGTATCCACGTTTTCGCAGGTTTGCCGTCCCGTAATCCTGGTAACCGGCGCCGTTCCCGGCCTGATCGTGACACCCGCGATTTCCGTGTACAACCCCGATTGGGGTTACGGACAACTCAGCTCACTCCAGGCGGGTTTTCGCGCCCTTCCGGACGATTGCCCGGCATGCTTCTTCATTCCCGTCGATTCCCCGACTGTGTCCGCGGACACCGTTGCCCAGCTATGGGACCGCTTTACGGCCCGCGCCTCGGCCGGAGATCCGCCCTTGTTTGTGATCCCGCGCTTTGAAGGAAAGCGTGGGCATCCCGTTCTTGCGGCTCGTCCGGCCATTGGGGAGATTCTGGCGCTTTCACCCAACGATCAGGCACGGGACGTAGTGCACCGCCATCAAACTCGAACGGAGTACGTCGACGTAAACGATCCGGGGATTCTGGTAGATATCGACACCCCCGACGACTACCGCCAGGTTGTCCCGGAATGACAACACGCCGCCTATGAAAAGAAGACTCTTTCTCGCAGGCGCTTTGTTGTTGATTGTCGCGGTTTGGGCAGGCACTCGGATGTTCGAGGCCGAACGTCTGCGCGCGCGGCTAAAAACTTCGCTCGAACAGGCGCTACACCGTCAAGTGGACCTGGGCGGCCGTATTGACTATAAGTGGCTTACCGGTCCCGGCCTCGAAGTGACGGACGTAGTCATTCACGAAGATCCGAAACTGGGACGCGAGCCCGTTGTTTACGTCTCGTCGCTCGAAGCAACCCCGCGATGGCTAGCTCTCGTGCGCGGACGATTTGAGTTCTCGACATTGAACCTCGTAAATCCGAGTGTCAACGTATCGCGATCGCTCACCGGTGAAGTCAACATACAACCCTTGCTTCGGGACCTATTTGGGGCAAGAGATTCCGGGAGCGACTTGCCGGAAATTCGCGTTCAAGGCGGGCGTGTCAACTTTCGGCAGGGACTGCGCAAGGCGGGATTCTATTTAACCGGAACCGACCTCGAGCTACGGCCGATTGAAACCAATGGGTTTCTGATCAGCGTGTCAGCAGAAGGCGGAAGGACGGACCGCCCGCCCGCCGGATTTGCCAGCTTTAGCGGCCAGGGAAGACTACGGTTTCGGCCGAATCTGGAACCGGAACTCGACTTGACGATCGATCTCGATCGAAGCCCGGTCGGCGATGTTGTGACGCTGATTGACGGCCGCCGGACGGACCTTGCCGGCCGCATCAGCGCCAGGGCGCGCATTAACGGTCCACTCTCAAAACTCACTATCGATGGCGATGTTGACCTGGAGGGATTTCAACGGTGGTCGCTGCCGGGCTACAATCCCGGCGCAATGACGGTCTTCTATCGTGGCGAGGCAGATCTGGCCGGGCAGACCGTCACGATTTCTACGGTCCGGGATAGCAAAAGCACCCTACCGTTGGATATCCGTTTTCGGGCTCAGCGGTTCTTTTCCCAGCCGCGGTGGGCGGTTGTGGCAGGGGGAGAACAATTCCCGCTGGCGCTCGTTGCGGATGTGGTCCGCGCCGCGGGATTCCGTCTGCCGGACGATCTTTCGGTCCCAGGACTGGTGTCCGGCGCCCTCGGCTATTCCAGTCGCCAAGGGGTAGCGCGGGGCGGCCTCTTGATCGACGGTGACCGCTTTGATGGAGAGTTCCTGCTTGTTTCCGGAGACCGGCGTCCGCAGCGTCTCCGCATCGATGCGGATGCCCTGGAGATCGGCGATGTTCGTGCCCGGGGAGTACGTCTTCGTGCCGCCGGGTCCGGGAACCGGTGGGACGTTCTCGTCGACTTTCGCCAATTTGACAACGGCCGCGACCGCCGTGGAGCGCGAGCCTCTGGGCAGATCGATATTGGGGCCGATGGCATTTCCGGGCAAATCACCGAATTTCGGGCTGGTGAC
>CAYTVP010000403.1:0-4140 GCA_964441675.1 uncultured Solibacteraceae bacterium
TGCCGTCGCCGGCGACGTCCGAAGTCTTCGAGGCCACTTCACGCACCATCTGCGCGCCCATGTTCTCAAGCGGATCCTTAAGGTCCACTTCCTTGGCCACCGTTACACCGTCCTTGGTGATGGTCGGGCCGCCGAACTTCTTTTCCAGAACGACGTTCCGGCCCTTCGGCCCAAGCGTCACCTTCACGGCATCCGCAAGCTGGTTTACGCCCCGCAGGATCGCCTGCCGGGAATGCTCGCCATAAATAATCTGCTTTGCTGGCATGAATGTGAATCCTCCTTACTTGCCCTTCTTGCTGGTACCGTTGGACTCGACGATTCCCAGGATCTCGTCTTCCCGGATAATCAGGTGATCGCTCACTCCCGGCAGTTCGCTGCCAGAGTACTTGCCGAACAGGATCTTGTCGCCGACCTTGACGTCCAGCTCAATGATCTTGCCGTCCTCAAGACGCTTTCCCTTGCCTACGGCGATCACTTCTCCGGTTTGAGATTTCTCTTTTGCCGAATCCGGAATAATGATCCCGTTTATGACGTTGTCGTCACTCTCTAGTCGTTTGACCACAATGCGGTCATAGAGCGGACGAATATTCATACTTCCTCCCTCACAATCCTTACGATTTGGCTCTACTAGGTTTCTTGGAGTCGCATCCGGATACCACACTGGCATGCCGGTTAAACGCTCCACCTTCAGGCCCGATTTTGAGGCGGGCCCGAATCATCGTTTTAGCACAGTCGCTTCGAGAGTGACAATAGATGTCTGTAACTAATTGAATACAAATAATTTAATAATTATTAAATTATATCAATCAATATTAAACGCAGCCGGT
Source organism: uncultured Solibacteraceae bacterium (assembly GCA_964441675.1). Lineage (GTDB taxonomy): Bacteria > Acidobacteriota > Terriglobia > Bryobacterales > Bryobacteraceae > JAPKYZ01. The sequence continues at coordinate 828 of CAYTVP010000403.1, forward strand.
TTGACTGTTGCCAGGCAGCTTGACGCTTTACATCTGGCATTCGGGTCGCGTTAAGCTTAAATGACACGTGTCCCGTCGGATTGGGCGGAACTCGTCGGGAAACTCTTGAATAATATGCTAGAGCTTCAGGCCGACTCACCGCTTCCGCGCATAGCCATGGTTTCAACACATGGCTACGTCGCTGCAAGTCCCCCACTCGGCGCTGCGGACACGGGGGGGCAGGTCGTCTTCGTCCTGGAGCTTTCGAAAAATCTTGCACAGCTCGGTTTTCAGGTCGACATCTGGACCCGCCGGTTCGAGGATCAACCGGAAATTGACGTAGTAGACGAGCAGGTGCGCGTGATTCGGGTGCCCGCGGGCGGCAAGGACTTCATTCCGAAGGAGTATCTTTTTCGCCGTGCCCGCGAATGGTCCGAAAACGCGCTCCGCTTCATAGAAAGCCACGGCCTCGTTTACAAGTTCATCAACAGCCATTACTGGGACGCCGGCGTTGCCGCACAGAGGGTCGCCGAGGCGCTGGAGATTCCGCATCTTCACACGCCGCACTCGCTTGGAATCTGGAAACAGCGCCAGATGGAGAAGGATTTTCCGGATAACATGGCGACGTTTGAGGAGACCTTCAACTTTTCAAAACGGAATCATTTTGAAAAACAGCTCTTCAGTGACGCGAAGATGGTCATTGCGACCACGCCGGTACAGACGGATATCCTCCGCCAGGACTATGAAGTTCCGGCTTCCAAAATCCGCATGATTCCGCCGGGTTACGACGATAGCCGCTTTTATCCCGTTGGAGACGCGACCAGATTGATGATCCGTAAGCGCCTGGGTTTCGAAGGGAAGGTCGTTCTCGCGCTGGGACGTCTGGCAACCAACAAGGGCTACGATCTGTTGATCCACGCCTTCAAGGAGGTTGCCGCGCGCGAGCCGCAGGCGGTGTTACACCTTGCCGCGGGCGGCGAGAAGATGGACGACAGCGAACGGGCGATTTTGGACGAGTGCAAGTCCATCGTGGCTGAGGCCGGATTAGGCAATCGCGTGAAATTTTCGAGCTACGTACCGGACGAAGATCTTCCGGATACGTATCGTGCCGCCGATGTTTTCGTTCTCTCCAGCCGCTACGAACCTTTCGGCATGACGGCCATTGAGGCGATGGCCTGCGGCACGCCGGCCGTCGTAACGTCGCATGGGGGACTCTATCGGGTCTTGCGCTTTGGTATCGATGGTTTGTTTGCGGATAGCTTCGATGCTGCCGACCTGGGGATTACCATACTCAAGCCGCTTCGGCATCAGCGACTGTGGTACCGCCTCTCCGAGGAGGGAGCCCGCACGGCGCGGAGTCTGTTTACCTGGTCGGGAATATCACAGCAGCTTCTTCGCGCACTCGAAGGCCGCCGCCGCGGCGGATTTGGAGTAGAGGAGCTCGATCCGTCGCACAGTGGCTTCGGAGTTGAGCCGATCGTGCGCCTGTGAAGCCCATCCGGCTGTTCAGTTCGGATCTAGACGGAACCCTCCTCGGCAATCCGGAAGCGACGAGCCGTGCCCGCCTTTTATGGGCTGAGATTCCCGACGACCGCAGGCCGCTTTTGGTCTACAACTCGGGCCGCACTGTGGACGATATGCTCAACCTCATCGCGGAGGATCTCGTCGTCCAACCGGACTACCTGATCGGCGGCGTCGGTACTCAAATCTACGATGTTGCCGCGCAGCGGCCCATAGAAGATTACGAGGAGGAGTTTCACAAGGGATGGGACCTGGATCTGGTGGAGGAAATCGCTGCCGCGAGCCCCGGAATTGAGCGGCAGCCACCGGAGTTTCTACATCCTTACAAGTCCAGCTGGTTTCTGCACCACGCGGACGGCAACGCGCTCCGCGAGCTTCAGGACCGGCTGCGCGAGGCCGGCCTGGAGGCGACCGTAATTTACTCCAGTCAGCGCGATCTGGATATCCTTCCCGCGCGTGCCGATAAGGGGAAGGCGCTTGAGTGGCTCTGCCGCCGCCTGAATGTTCCGACCGACCAGGTGCTGGTAGCGGGCGACACCGGAAACGATGCGAGCATGTTCCGCATTCCCGGCGTCCGCGGAATCCTGGTCGAAAATGCGTTGCCGGAGCTGTTTGAGGCACTCGTCGACCTCCCCGTCTATACGTCCCCAAATTTTATGGCCGACGGTGTTATCGACGGCCTGCATCACTTCCGCGTCGTAGAGGACGTCCGCTCCGTTTATCAGGAGCCCAGCATAGCGGAAGCCGATTCGACGGCGATGGATCCCACTCTTCGGATGCTGTTCGATGCGGCATCGCTCAAGGCGCTTCGACCCCGGGAGATTGCCTTGATCGCCGAGGGATTCAAGCAGGCGGTCGGCGTGATTCACCGCAACATCACACCCATCGGATTTTCTGCTTGCTCGATTGAAGACAACGAGGTGACGGGCACCGACGAAAACTACCGCAGCGTATGGGCGCGGGATGGTGCGATCACCGTGATTACTACGCTGGCCCTGAAGGACTCCGATATTCGCGAGACACAGCGGCGTACGCTACGCACGCTCTTCGATCATCTCTCGCCAAACGGCCAGATTCCGAGTAATGTGCGCATTGAGGACGGCGAGCCGGATTATTCCGGAGTTGGCGGTATCTGTTCCATCGATAGCGGTCTTTGGGCCATCATTGCCTTCTATCATTACGTTCACCATACGGGCGATTACGATCTTCTGCACGAATACGCCGACCAATTGCAGCGGGCCATGAACTGGCTGGCTGCGCATGACGGTAACAATGACGGATTGCTCGAGATTCCGGAAGCCGGCGACTGGACGGACCTGTTCGGCCGCAGCTACAACGTTCTTTATGACGAAGTGCTTTGGTATCGAGTCAACGTCGCCTTCGGAAGGCTTCTGGAATTTCGGAAGGATTTCGAGCGGGCGGCGGACTATCTGCGCTGGTCGCAGCACATACGGGGCAAGATCCTCGCCAACTTCTGGCCGAGTACAAAAACTTCTATAGAGGATCGGGGCGGGGCCAGCGCCTTTGCCGCGCAGCAGTTTTCGCTAGGCGATTCTCAATATCTGCTGGCTCAGGTTTCCCCATTCGGCTTTAGCTGGCGCTGCGACGTTCTGGGAAATATCATGGCGTTCCTGGCGAACGTGCTGGATATTGAACGCGCAAAAACCGCGTTCAAGTTCATGTGGGGCGTTGGTGTAAATGAGCCCTATCCGGTGGCCAATCTATACCCGTGCGTGCATGCCGGGGATCCGGATTGGAAGTCTTACTACACCGTCAACTTACTGAACTTACCCGACCACTACCACAATGGCGG
>CAYTVP010000404.1:0-4132 GCA_964441675.1 uncultured Solibacteraceae bacterium
CCGGCAGCGATCAGGATCTGGCTCTTCACCAGGTCGATCCCGGTAATCATTTCGGTCACCGGATGTTCCACCTGAATACGCGCATTGACCTCTATGAAATAAAGGTGGCCCTTCTCATCCATCAGGAACTCGACTGTGCCTGCGTTGGTGTAGCCGATCTCGCGCATGGCCACTTTCAGCTGCTCACGCATCGTGTCGCGGAGAACAGGATCGAGTACCGGAGAAGGCGCTTCTTCGATCAGTTTTTGATGCCGCCGCTGGATGGAGCATTCCCGCTCGAATAGCACTTCTACATTGCCGTGCTCGTCGGCCAGGATCTGAAATTCGATATGGCGCGGGTTTGCGATGTATTTTTCGACGTACACGTCCGGAACAGAGAAAGCGGATCCCGCTTCCGCCTGCGCCTGTGCCAGTAATCCGGGAAGCTCGTCGGCCGATCGGACAATCCGCATCCCGCGTCCGCCGCCGCCGGCCGCGGCTTTCAAAATTACCGGATAGCCGATGGAGTCCGCCGTTTCGAGCGCCTCTTCGGCGGACTGGATTACGTCCTCGGAGCCGGGCAGTGTCGGAACGCCCGCAGTGCGCATCGCCGCCCGTGCCTTCTGTTTTAGGCCCATCAGCCGCGTCACGCTGGGCCGCGGCCCGATGAACTTGATGCGCGACATCTCGCAGACTTCCGCAAAATCCGCGTTCTCGCTGAGAAATCCGTAGCCTGGATGGATCGCCTGAACGTTGGTGATCTCGGCGGCGCTGATTACGGACGGAATGTCCAAGTAGCTGCGAGAGCTCTTGGCCGGACCAATGCAGATCGCCTGATCGGCAAAACGGGCGTGAAGGCTATTGCGGTCTGCCTCCGAATAAACGGCTACTGTCTGAATGCCGAGATCCTTGCAGGCGCAGATCACTCGCAGGGCGATCTCCCCGCGATTCGCGATAAGAATTTTCTCGAACATTCCTCAGGCCAGACGAAGAGCGAAGAGCGGCTCTCCGTACTCGACGGCATGCCCGTTCTCCACCAGCCGCGCCGTGATGACTCCCGTGTGCTCCGACTCGATCTCGTTCATCAGCTTCATAGACTCGATGATGCAGATCACCTTGCCCGGAGATACCGAGTCGCCCACCTTGACGAAGGGATCCGTATCGGGCGAGGGAGCTTCGTAGAAGGTTCCTACGATGGGAGATTTGATGACGATCGTCTCGGCATCGATCGAAGAAGTTTCCACAGCGGGAGGGGGTATCGGAGACTTCGGCAATTCAGCCGGCGAAACCGGTTTGGGAGCCGGGTTTCCGTCGAGCGGTCCCACCTCGTACGTCGCCCCCGCCAGACGAATGCGCACCCGATTCTCCGCACGCTGCACTTCCAGTTCGGCTACACCGGTTTCCTTTGCTAAATCGATTAGCTGCCTGATTTCTTCTAAATTCATCTCAAATTGAAACTAGTTGTTTAGGTGTTGGCGTCAGAACTTCACAGCCGCTTTCGGTAACGAGTACCGTGTCTTCAATCCGTACGCCGCCCACTTCGGGCCGGTACACACCCGGCTCTATGGTAACCACCATTCCAGCGGTCAAGCGGGTCGCGTCGTTTTTCCCGAGGCGCGGCATCTCGTGAATCTCCAAGCCCAGGCCGTGTCCGGTGGAATGGATAAATTCGCGGCTGAGACCGTGCTTCTTTAGCACGCGACGCGCAGTGGAGTCGACTTCGGCAGCGGTGACCCCCGGCCGCACGGCGTCGATTCCCGCGAGCTGCGCTTCGAGGGTCGCCTGATACATTCTCTTCATTTCTCGTGAGATACGGCCAACGGCCATGGTTCTCGTCATGTCGCTTGCGTAACCGCCCACGCTTGCGCCCATGTCAACCAATAGTACCTGATTGACCTGAATCGGTCGGGCTCCGGGACGGGCGTGTGGGAGCGCCGATTGGGCGCCGCTGGCAACGATTGTTTCGAAAGCGGGTTCGGAGGCTCCCAGGCGGCGCATCTGGTGGTCGAGCTCGGCGGCGAGATCGCTTTCTGTCATCGTCGACCGGAAATTTCGGAACGCCCGATCAAAAGCCTGTGAATTAACCATGACAGACCGCCGGATGGCAGCCACTTCATGGTCGTCTTTCACCATGCGGAGTTGTTCCACCGCCTGATCGACCGGAATGAGCTCCACTCGGGTGGGAAGCTTCATGCGCATGCTCTCCCATCCGACCCACGGAATCCGTGTCCTTTCGAATCCGACCCGGAGAAGCTTCTTGCGCTGAATCGCCGCAGCCGCGGCGGCGAACAATCCGCCGCGCCGCACAATTCGAACCGGACAGTCGCACTCCTTGGGAGCCTGCGTCTCATACCTAGGATCAGTGAACAATAACGCCCGTCCGCCACGCTCTACCAGCAGAACGGCATTGGAGCCGGTAAAGCCGCAAAGGTACCGCACGTTCGCGAGCGCGGTGACAAGAAGCACGTCGGCGTCAAACGCCAGATTGGCCCGGCGTTCTTTATAGGGAAACCTCTGTGCGGAGGGGAAGCCTGAGGCGGCAGTCGCCATTATGCGTCTTCGGTTTCCGGGCTTTCCGGCTTTGTGAGCAGCAGCAGCTTCCCCATGGCCTTTCGTTTTTCGAGCGCGTCGTGCGCGGCGGCCGCTTCGGCCAGCGGGTACGTCTGATCGGCAAATACCTGTAGCTTGCCGCTCTTGCGCCATTCGAGAATCTCGGAGGCGCGCCAAAGAAGCTCCTCGCGATCCGCGGCGTAATGGGCCAGAGTGGGACGCGTCAGGAAGAGCGATCCTTTTTGATTCAGAACCTGCAGGTCCGTCTTGGGTACTACGCCCGAAGCCTGCCCGAACAGGGCCAACATGCCCCGGCGGCGCAGAGAATCCAGACTTCCGTTGAAAGTCGATTTGCCGACACCGTCATAGACGACATCGACACCGCGCCCATTTGTGATTTCCCGGACACGGGCCGGAAACTCCTCCGTCTTGTAATTGATGACGTGATCGCAGCCGGCCGCCTCCGCCTGTTTCGCTTTCTTGGCATTCGACACGGTGCCGATCACCTGCGCGCCGACAATTTTGGCAATCTGTGTGATCAACGTTCCGGTGCCGCCGCTAGCCGCATGAACCAGGCAGACGGAGCCTTCAGTCAATGGAAAAGTGGACCGGGTCAGATAGTGCGCCGTCAGTCCCTGTAGCATCAGGCGGGCAGCGTCGGCTGTAGCCACTTCGTCGGGAATAGGGATCAACTTCGCGGCGGGTACAGCGGCCATCTCCGCGTAGGAGCCGCGTTCCATGACATAGGCAACCCGATCCCCGGGCTTGCAAGTGGTGACGTCGCTCGCCACGGCGGTCACGGTGCCCGCGCCTTCCACGCCCAGGCGTATCGGACGCTCCTCCACCGGATAGATTCCCTTCCGATGGTAGATATCCACGAAATTCACCCCGCCTGCATCCAGACGGACTACCGCCTGCCCGGGCCCGGGCTCCGGATTGGGAAGTTCTTCAAGACGCATTTTCTCCGAGCCGCCCGGCTCGGTTGCAACGATAGCTTTCATGTTCTTAGGATTCTCCGTGCGTGTAGGAATAAAGCGACGCTCAACAAATAGGCCAGTGTAAAGGGAAACAACAGAAACTGCAGCGGCTGCGTAAAGACGCCGGAACCGGATAGTCCCGAACGGTACGCCATGAACTTGCCCACAACGCGCACATGTCCGCGATCGAGCCAGAACCAGTCGCCATTCTCGTTCAGAATGAAAACCTTCACCGGTACTTTGGCGGCCAGGAACCATTTCCAGTTGGTCATGATCGGATCGCCGGTGCAGAGGATGCCGATTGCGTCATACGACCGCCCGCGCAAGATCTCGACCAGGCGGCTGCGAGCTTCCGAGGTCCGATAATCGTGCGTCAGGAACAGTGTGCCGCGTATTGGATCGAACTCGCGCGGCTCACCGGTATAGCACGTCACGATGTCTACAAAGGCTTCGGGATGGGTCAGCCGGATCCATGCAAGCCACTTTTCCAATGCCGGGCGCAATCCGCTTTCGACAGCCAGAATCCGGCCAAGGGGCGGAGTTCGCCGTGACAAAAAGCGTTTAATACCGGTTCGCAACGCTTGAGTATCGCATCGTTTGACGTTTTGGTAGGCCCGGCAGGACTC
>CAYTVP010000405.1:0-4106 GCA_964441675.1 uncultured Solibacteraceae bacterium
CCGCGCCGGGCGCCTGGCCGCGCTTGGGCAACTCACTGCCGGCCTGGCGCATGAGCTGCGGCGTATGTGATCCTCCGCCTCCTGCAAGCTGAGGTTAGCGGCAGCCAACTGCTCCGCTGCCAGCTGATAGCGGCGCGCCTGTTCGCGATTCGCCTGGGCCAACTGGTACGTCAGAACGCCTACGATCGGAAGAAACAGCACGCGAAGACCGATCTCCCTCAGATCGTCAGGAGGAATTGCATAGCTCTCTCCCAAAAAGAGAAGAAACGACAAGTGGGCGCCCGCGGCGGCCAGCGTCACCACCAGCGCGCCGCGCCAGTCGAGCGTCGTAGCCGCCGAAACGACAGGCAGCAGCAGGATCAGGTAATAGCTGGAATCCACGCCAAAGGTAACGCCCATCAGCAGCCAGCCGAGCAGCAATTTCACGCCGATGGAAAGCCAGTTTCCGCCCCTGGTTTGAAACCATTGCACTCGCGTCGAGATCACTTGAAACACAGCCAGGGCCAGCAGCAGCTGAAGCTCTGCCGCATGGCGCACAGGGCTAAAATAGTGGAGCGCGGCGAACAGCAGAAGCCATGCAATATCGGTGGCGTGACGCACCGGCCAGACAACTGTTTCCCCAAATGTTTGTGCCACAATAAGGTTCTCAGCAGTTTTGTCCATGAATTCTCCCATTTCTGATCCGGTAACGGACGAAACTTCCCATTCGGAAGGTCCCTCGTTCGCCGATATTCTTTCCGAGTTCGAGCAGCAATCGAAGACGCCCAAAGGCGAGGCGATCGAAGGCACCGTCCTGTCGGTCACCGACGAAGGCATTTTTGTGGACATCGGACGTAAGACCGATGGCGTGCTCGATCCGGCGGCCTTTAAGAATCCGGAAGGGGGCTTCACTGTAGAGCCCGGCGCGAAGATCACCGTCAACATCACCGGTACCAACGACCAGGGCCAGTTGACGCTCTCCACCGTAAAGGTCCATCAACCGAAGGACTGGTCCGGCTTGCAGGCTGCGTTCGATGAAAAACAAACCGTCACCGGGCGCGTGCTCGAAGTGATCAAGGGCGGCCTGCGCGTCGATGTCGGCGTGCGCGCCTTCATGCCGGCTTCCCGCAGCGGAGTGCGTGAGGTACCGGAGCTCGAACAGCTGGTTGGCAAAGATATCGAGTGCCGGATTACCAAGCTGGATACCGAGAAAGAAGACGTTGTCGTCGACCGCCGCGTCATCCTCGAGGAGCAAGAGCGCGAGAACAAGCAGAAGGCAATCGACGCGCTGACCGAAGGCCAGGTCCTCACCGGGACGGTTCGGAATCTCACCGATTTCGGCGCGTTCGTCGACGTCGGTGGCGTGGACGGGTTGTTGCATGTGGCCGATATCAGTTGGACGCGCATCGGCAAGCCGGCGGATGTGCTAAAAGTCGGCGACCGGACTGAAGTCAAGATTTTGAGGATCAATCGGGAGACGAAAAAGATCTCCCTGGGACTGAAGCAGCTGCAGCCGGAGCCGTGGACGCTGGCCGCCGGTAAGTTTTCCGCCGGTGATCGCGTCAAAGGCACCGTTGCCCGCCTGACGGATTTCGGCGCCTTTGTGGAGTTGATTCCGGGTGTCGAAGGCCTGATCCATGTCTCCGAGATGTCCTGGACCAAACGGAATCCGCGTCCGTCGGATATCTTGAAACCGGGCGAAGTGGTCGAGGCCGTAGTGCTCTCGGTAGCACCTGCCGATAAGAAGATCGCCCTCGGCTTGAAGCAGGCTCTCGGCGACCCTTGGGACGAAGTACCCGAAAAATTCAAATCCGGGACCATTATCGAGGCTGCCTCGGTCATCAGCATCCAGAAGTTCGGCGCCTTCGTTCAACTAAGCGAAGGCATCGAAGGCATGATCCATGTTGCCGACATCACGAATGAGAAGCGCATCGACAACCCCAAGGACGTGCTCTCGGTAGGACAGGTTGTCCGTTGCGTGGTCACAGAGGTGGACCGGGAACGGCGGCGAATCCGTCTGGGGATGAAGCAGCTGGAGCCAACCAAGACGGACGAATGGATGGCTGCTCATCAGGTAGGCGAGACCGTCACCGGCCTCATCACCGACGTTCGCGAAGGACGGCTGAACGTGGAGCTGGGCGAAGGAGTCAACGGAGTTTGCAAAGTGGCTTCCGAGAATCGGGGCTCCCGGAATGCGCCCGCAAACAAAGAGCGCGCCGACGTCGCGAGCGCGGTCGCGCTGCTTTCGGCACGCTTCAAGGAAGGGGCGGCGACCCCGGAGTCCGGGCCTAAGTTTCGCCCCGGCGAAACACGTAAATTCAATATCACAGCTCTGGATCTACAAAAGAAACGGATCGACTTGGAATTGGCCGGATAACTTCGCCGCTCGTGACATTTCCACAGGCCCCGCGTCTAAATAAAGAGTGGACGGGACTGGGGAAGCAGCACGGGCCCTCGCGTTACGATGGGCTTCCATGGATGAAGCGGCGCTGATCCGCGCCGCCCAGAAGGGCGATCAAAACGCATTCGAGCAATTGGTCCGCGGCTACGATCAAGGCGTTCTTCGTCTTGCGAATCGTCTTCTCCGCTCCCCGGAAGATGCCTACGATATTTACCAGGAGGCTTTCCTCCGTGTTTTCAAGAATTTAAACCAGTTCCGGTTCGATTGCAGCTTCCAGACATGGCTTTATCGGATCGTAACCAATCTCTGTCTCGACGCGCTTCGCAAGCGAAAGGTCCGCAAAGAGGAGGCCGCTACGGTACTAACTTCGGACGGCCCTCGCGATCGTATGGATCTAGTCGAAGACGGGACGGCCGGAAACGATCCGCAGCGGAATCTGCTCTCCTCCGAAGTGAAGCAGCGAATCGAATCAACGCTCGGAGAACTAACTCCGCGCGAGCGTATGGTGTTCGAAATGCGGCATTATGACGGAATGCGGCTTCGGGCGATCGGTGATGCACTCGGAACAACCGAGGAAGCCGCCAAAAATTGCCTGTTCCGCGCGACTCAGAAAATGCGCGCCGCTTTAGGTGACTTCGTATGAACCTGACTTGTGACTCGGTCCAGCGGCATCTGTCGCTGTTTCTTTATGGTGAGTTGAAGGCTACTGAGGAAGATCGCATCCAGACGCACCTAGAGAGCTGCGAGTCGTGCCGGCGAGCGCTGGAGAAAACAACCGATCTGCATCATGCCCTTGACCTGGCCGAGCCCCCGGTTCCCGATGGTCTTTTGGTCTCTGCCCGCCGCGGCCTCCAGCAGACGCTGGCCGCGCAGGCGGAGGTTCAGGCCGAGTTGCCGCTGTGGAGCCGCCTGGGTTCCTGGCTGAACGGCACTTGGGGATGGAAACCCGCGCTGGCGGCGGGCGTCGTGGCAATCAGCTTTTTTGGCGGGCGTGCTACCAGTGTCGAAACGGCGTCCGTTGTGCCTGAACTGGGTCCGCCGGCCGCCACACGTGTTCGCTCCGTCGAGCCCGACCCCTCCGGCAATGGCATCCAAATCGCCTTGGACGAAACGCGGCAGCGCGTTGTCTCCGGCCGCCTGGACGACCCTTCGATCACCAAGCTGCTTCTATCCGCGGCTACCGATCCGAACGATCCCGGCCTTCGCGCCGAATCAGTGGAAATGCTAAGTTCCCGCTCGGAAGAAAGTCAGGTTCGGAGCGCTTTGCTGGATGCCCTGGAACACGATGGCAATGCGGCTGTCCGGATGAAGGCGCTGAGCGGCCTGAAGTCACACTCGCAAGATCCGAACACGCGGGCTGTACTGGCCAGGGTACTATTGAATGACTCCAGCCCCGGCGTTCGCTCACAGGTAGTCGATCTGCTGACCGAGGTTCAAAGCCAGGACATGATCGCGCCCCTACAGGAGCTGATGCGCAAGGAAGATAACGACTACGTACGTTTCCGTACCCAGCGCGCGCTGCACGAAATGAAAGCGTCTCCGGGTATATTCTGATTCGCCCGTCTCCCCTAACATTGCGATGCGCCGAGCGTCCAATTTAGTAGCAGTAAAAAGCGCCGAAGCCCCTCCGGACTTTAGAATCCGGCCCTGCATTTTGGCGAGCTACACATCCATTAGCCGGGAGATCCATCCATGAGTTTCTTTACGATCAGGAACATTTCGCTTG
>CAYTVP010000406.1:0-4099 GCA_964441675.1 uncultured Solibacteraceae bacterium
GCCCCACGGGGGCATGCGGCGAGTCAGCACCTCTTCCTGGATCGCCTTGGCCCACGGGCGAGCCTCGGCATAGGTCTCAAGCGGAAATGCGGCGCCACCTTCTCGATGGCACGAAAGGCAGCGGTCGAAGACGATACGCGAAATCTCTCGCGACCAGGTGATCTTGGTGGTGATCGTTTCGTGAGCGCTTACAGACGCCGCAAATAGGATCAGGATCGAGCCGGCTCTATTCATCCGCCTTCGAGACATTGGGCAGCTTCTTCTGTCTCCACTCGCGGCGGCCGGCATAACGCGCATCCACTGCGATGTCGACAAATCCATACATCATCTCCTCCCAGCTTTGCTCGCCCCAGCGGACAGTTGCCTTTGGGTCGGGATTGTTCGGATTATTCGGAGAATTGTCGAAGTAGCCGATTGCTTCCAACTTCGTCCCAGACTCCAGCGGAATCGGCGATTCCAGTTTGTAGGTGAGCTGCCAGTTAAAGTCATAGCGGGGAAGTTTGAGAAGCGTCTGGGGAGGCTCGCCCGGACGTTCGATTTTCATCTCGAAAGCTTTCCCTCGCAGGTGCATGTGTGGAAAGAAGCTAAGGAGGCGACCATTGTTAGGGATTTCCAGTGTGCCCGCCACACGATAGTTCTCCACTTGGGGAGGGATCACGAACTCGTCGTTACTGGCGGCCATGGTCATCACGCGTTCTTTCGGCGGTTCGTCTGCCCATACCAGGCCAATTTTTGTTCTGTCTTTGGTAGAGACCTTCGTGGACGTATAGTGCATCTGCAAAACCAGATCCGAGCCTGCCCGGATCAGCTTTGCCTGACCGGGTGGAAGGACGTCAGGAACGTTGCCGGGAGTATAGATATGCAGGATTTCGTTGCCGAAGCCTCCTACGTGAGCGCGCGCGTTGTCTTTCGGAGCATGCGGAGTTTGCGGCCGAACCTCGCGGAGCCACTTCGAGCCCGGATCCCGAATGAAGACTACAACGTGATGAACCACCGACGGGTCGCTCGGCCGGGACTCCACCATCCGCACCCATTTGTCTTCCTTCAGATTCAACGGAACGATGATGTACTGATAGTCGATCTTCGACCCCGCAGGGACCTCGAACTCCGTGTCCATTCCAACGATGAGATCGGGTTGCTGGATGTTCCAGCCCTTCAGAAACTTCCTGGGAGGCAGCTTGTCCGCCGCGTTGCCTTCCGCCGCTCCTGAGTCTACCCAAGCGGTAATTGTGGCGATCTCTTCCGGTGTCATCGATCGATCGTTAGCCCACTTGCTGTGCCCAGGTTCTGCAAACCAGGGCGGCATCTTGCGCGTGACGACGGATTGTTTGATTGCCTTCGCCCACGGTCTCACGTCCAGATAAGAAATTAGCGGCATGGGGCCGATCTCGCCCTGCCGGTGGCAACTCTGGCAATGGCTTGCAAGGATCGGCTGGATGTCTTTGTAGAACGTTGGCTTCGCGTCCGGGGCGGCCGAAAGCACTCCAACAGAAGTGAATAAAAGAACAGCTTGAGTGCGGATCATTCGCCGGAGGGCTTCCTCTCTGTCTTCAGGATAGCGTCGGAGGATAGATGGCGATCGAAAGCCACCTCCATAAATCCGATCATCATCTCCTCCCAGCTCTGTTCGCCCCACGTCACCTCTTTAGAGGGATCCGGATTGTCCGGATTGTTTGCAGAATTGTCGAAGTGGGCAGTGCATTCGATCCTGGTTCCTTTTGGCAGGAGCTTGTCGCCCTTCAGCGAGTAAATCAACTGCCAGTTGAAATCGTAACGGGGTACTCGCAGTAGAGTTTCTGTTTCGCCGGTAGGATAAACGGCGCGATACTCAAACGATTTTCCGCGGAGGTGCATATGCGGAAAAAGCGAAACAAGCTTCGTATCCTCATGAAGCGTCAGGCTGGTGTCCACTCGATGATTCTCAGCGCCAGGAGGAATCACGAGTTTCGGATTAGCTGGGGAAACGGTCAGGACGCGCTGTGCCGGCGGCTTGTCCGCGAACACCAAACCCACCCGAGTTTGATCGGTTGATGCCTTTCCGTTGGCAGTGTAGTGAAGCTGGAGGACGATGTCGGAGCCTGCTTTCACCAGCTTGCCAGTGTTAGCTTCCAAGGTAAGAGGCGGTACGCCGGGCGCGTAGCAAACCAGGAACTCGCCCATACCGCGGCCTTCTCCGCCGCCCTGCCGATTTGGGATGAAGGGCACGCCGGGTTCGTAGCCTTCCAGCCACTTTGATCCGGGCTCCCTTACGAAAGCGATGACATGGTGGACTACAGCACGGTTCCCCGGGCGGACCTCCGCGGACGTCACCCACCGGTCCTCCGTGAAGCCGGTGGGGAGGATCAGATAGGTATATTCGATCGTGCCCGAGGCCTGGATGTCGATTGGCGCCGGCATCCCGATGATTTTCTGAGGCGTTCCGATATTCCAGCCATCAAGGAAGGCAACGGGCTTCGGCGCTTGTGAGGCATCGCCCGCGGGCGCTCCCCCGTCGACCCAGGCGGATATCGTCTCTAATTCTAAAGGAGATAGCTTACGTTCGTTGTGAAAGTTACCGATAGTACGGTCAGCAAACCAGGGCGGCATTTTTCCAAGCGTGACGGATTGTTTGATCGCTTTCGCCCACGGACGCACTTGTTCATAGGTGAGCAATGACATCGGAGCGGCTTCGCCCGGACGGTGGCAGCCCTGGCACTGGCGCTGTAGGATCGGCAATACGTCGGAATAAAACGTGGCAGTAGGAGCAGCCGTGGCGGCGAGAGTGCTCAGAAGCAGGACGCTGACCTTCATTTTTGGGTCTCCAAGTCCATACTACGGAACGTACTTCCAAGACGTTCTAAAATTTTGCTAAACCTTTTGCGAACTTTTACCGATAGAGTCCTAGAGGGAAAACCTTAATGCAGATTAATGACGCAAATCTTTCGAGCGCGAGCTTAGGAACTACCAGCACCGGAAAGGCCAAGGCGGCTGCCGCGGGGGCGGCTGGGCGGACAGGTGCCGCGCCGGGTGCGCAAGGCGAGACGGACGCGGTTGCTCTGTCCAATTTCTCTCAGAAAATCAGCGAGTTGCAGGAAGGCTCTCCTGCGCGCGAGGCTCGCATAGAAGCGCTGGCCAAGGCTGTGCAAAACGGAACCTACTCGGTCGACTCTGCCGCCCTGGCGGGCAAGATTATCGACGACGAGTTCGGCGCGTAAGCTGAGGCTCAAAGTGACCCTGGAATATCAAATTACGCAGGCCACCCGATCGCTGCGAGCTATCCGAGAGGATGCGCCCGAAGTGTCTTTGCCAAAAACTACCGAGCGGCTGGCCGAAACGTTGGCCGGCGTGGCTGCTCTGCTGGCCGAGTGCGGCTCTCGATGCCCGGAGGGATTAGAGGACCTGCGCGAAGAGTTGCTCAGTCATCACCGCTTCGTGAGCGATGCCGGTGCACTGGTGTCGGCCTGGCGCATGGATCTGATCGATCAGCTGGAGTTCGCACCCGAAACCTACGATCCCGAAGCGAAGCCTACGGCGAATGTGATCGCCATAAACCGTGGCCGTCTATCCATCGACGCCTAAAGGATACCGGAATGAGTCTCTTTGCCACCCTCGCATCCGTTTCGGATACCCTGCGCGCTTTCGAACGGGGTTTATCCGTCACGCAGAACAACGTCGCCAACGCCTCCACTCCCGGTTTTTCGCGGCAATCCCAAAGCCTGGTAGCCCGTCCATTTCAGCTGCAGCAGGGGCTGATGGGGGGCGTGGAATCCGGAATCGTACTCTCGTCCAGGAATATTTATGCCGAGAGGACGGTCTGGAGAGAGCAACATCTGACCAATGGTTATGCCCAGAGACAGAACAGCTTGTCTGAGGTGGAATCCATCCTCACGATCGCGGAGGGCGCCGGGGTGCCTGATGCGCTGAACGGCCTCTTCGGAGCCTTCTCGCAGCTTACGGTGAGCCCGAACGATGCTTTGCTCCGCCAGAATGCCATCGAAAAGGCGCGTGTCGTCGCATCGCAGTTTCGCGAGAGCGCGCATCGTCTCAATGGGGTGGCACAGAATGCCGACGGTGAGCTGCGGACCGCTGTTCAGAGAATTAATGCACTGGCAGCGCAGAT
>CAYTVP010000407.1:0-4087 GCA_964441675.1 uncultured Solibacteraceae bacterium
GTTGCTGGCCGAACGACCCGTCGCCGTGCACTGGATCACCTTTGCCGCACCTGGCGGGGGAGAGAAAGCGGGAATATTCCCGGGAAGCTGCGGAACTTGAGCGATGCACAAGCCAGCCGGGCCCGCAAAATAGCAGGTAGCGACCACCCCAAGCCACCGAACCGTCAGGTTTGCCATCACTCCCGGACCCCAAGTCTACCAAAGTGCCTGTCTAGCATACGTACACCCGAATCGGCAAATGATGAAACCCCATGAATTATTGATACTTATTATCCTATGACCCCACTAATCGAAGGATAGAATGGACTCATTCGTGTGTCGGCGTAACTCAGCAGCACTGTTCAGTATTTTAGTGTTCGCACTCCTCGTTGCACTCCAAGGTAGTGCGCTGGCGCAGCAACCGTCGCACCTCGATTGGCGGCGGATCGGAAATCAGTTGATCCATCATCCGACCGGAGACCTGGCGTCCGGTCCAGTGGAGCGCGTTTGGTTTACGGCAACGGGAATCGCCGTGCTCTTGCCCTCGGGGGCGGTGTGGGAGCGTTCGGATGGAGGTCAGTGGCAGTTATCGAATGTTCTTCCGCCAGAAGCCGAACAGCGCCGCAGCGGGCTCAGGTGGTTTCGGGCAGACGGTAATGATGTTCTTCGTTCGGATGATGGCGGCGAGAGCTGGTCGAACCTGACCCGCTTTCGAGAATCGTCGATACTGGGCAGTCCGGTTACTGGCGTGGCGGTCTCGGAAATTGACCCGGATCGTGTGGTGGCGGTGAATCGTGACGGTGTCTGGGGCTCGGCTGACGGCGGCCTAACATGGGCGGGTGAAAACGACGGCTTGCCAAATTTTCCGGCGCAAAGGATCTCCTCACTTCCAACGGGTGTCGATGGGGCGCGCGTTGAAACCGAGACAGCGGTTCTCGAATGGCTTCCGGGGCAGAAGATTGCGTGGACCCCTGTGGGGGCCGGCGAGGGCCGGGTGATCTCCGATGTGGAGCCGCTGGCCTACGAGGGGTATCCGGATGGCGGGATTTCGGCTCGGGTGTTGGGTGTCGAACGGCTGCCGGCAAAGCTGGGTACCGGCCCGGTGAAGGCGATCTGGGTCGATCCGTCGGATGGATACCTCGCGATCGCTGTCTCGGGAACCAGGTTGTACCGGACATTTAACGGCGGATTGTTTTGGGATGACATTACCGGCAGCCTGAGCGCTGGCGCTCTTCACGGAATTGCAGCCCACCCGGCAACGCAGTCCCTTTATGTCGCGTCGGATCAGGGTGTCTTCTATGGAAAGTTTTCATTTCAGGCGGTCGGGACAGCTACCGGTTGGCACGCGATAGGCGGCCCCGGTCTCCCATCCGGAAAGGCTCTGGACGTCCGGCTGGATGCGGCGGGAAACCAGCTCTACGTGATCGCCAGCGGATATGGTCTGTATGCCGCAATGGCTCCCCACCGCCACCAGTTTCCGGTGGTGGTGAGTGCCGCGGACGGATTACCGCGTGCCGCGGCGCCGGGTTCTCTGGTTACAGTCATCGGACAAACCGGCCGGAACGCAACTGCCGGAGGGCGTCCGGTACCGCTGCTGCCCTCGGCCGAAGGTGAGACGCAGATGCAGCTTCCCTTTGATGTGCAAGGACCCGCCGTGCCGCTCCGCCTCGAAAACGGGTCGAATGAGTGGAACTTCACGCTTCCGCTCGAAAGCGCAGCCCCGGCTATCTTCGTAGATCGCGACGGTACCCCGATTGTGCTGGATGCCGATTCGGGCGTTCTCCTGGATGCCCTGAATCCAGCCAGATCGTCCATGCGGCTGCAGATCCTGGCGACCGGGCTGGGCCGGGTGGACCCTGAATGGATCGCCGGCCGCGAGGCTCCGGTCGAGAATCCTCCGAAGGTGACGGCACCCGTTCGGGTGGTCCTTGATGGAGAGGCACTCGAAGTAACCCGGGCAACCCTTGCGCCGGGATATGTCGGTTTTTATCTCATCGAGGCGGAGATTCGTGGCATCTTAAGCCATGGGACCGCAGAGTTATACCTGGAAGTCGATGGCCGCCCCACGAACCGCGTCCGGGTTTATATTGAACCGTAAGAACTCAGGTCTACCATTGAATCGTAAAACTCAAGGAGGAGATCAGGCGTGAAACCATTCGCCGTGTTGCTCGCGGGGGTCGTGGGATTGGCCGCTTTAGTCGGCCAGGAAAAAAAGGAAATCGAGAAGCTGGCGCCGTATTATCCGACGCCTGAAACCGTAGTGGAGAAGATGCTGGAGGTCGGTGCCCTGAAGAAGGGCGAGAAAATGTTCGACCTCGGGAGCGGCGACGGCCGGATCGTCATTATGGCGGCCCAGAAGTTCGGTGCAGACGCCACCGGGGTTGAATTCGACGACACGCTGTACAAACAAAGCATGGAGAAGATCAAGTCGCTTGGCCTCAGCAATTCGGCCCGGATCATTAATGGCGACATCATGCAGCAAGACTATTCGAGCGCCAATCTGGTAACGGTCTATCTTCTGCCGCTTTCAAACGACAAGGTGCGGCCCCTGCTCGAAAAGCACCTGAAGCCCGGCTCCCGTGTGGTTGCTCATGATTTCCAGTTTTCCGGCTGGAATCCGGAAAAGACCATCACGATCGAGGATGACGGCGAAGGACGAAGCCATACGTTATTTCTTTATCTTCGTTAGACTCTGTTCTTCCTGAAACATGAAGATCGGGATCACCTGCTATCCGACATACGGCGGGTCGGGAATCGTTGCGACTGAATTGGGGCTCGAGCTGGCCTTGCGGGGCCACGATATTCATTTCATCAGCTACGCGGCACCGATCCGTCTGGATACAGCCCTTGAGAATGTTCACTATCACGAAGTAGAAGTCGGTAATTACCCGCTGTTTCAGTTTCCGCCGTACTGCCTGGCGCTGGCGTCGCGCATGGCTGACGTGGCCACGCTGTACTCACTCGATCTGCTGCACGTTCACTATGCGATCCCGCATTCTGTGTCTGCCCTGCTAGCCCAGCAGATGCTGTCGATGAAGCGACAGCTTCCGTTTATCACGACGCTCCATGGAACCGATGTCACTCTCGTCGGCAGCGAGCCGTCATACTTTCCCATCACAAAGTTCGCAATCGAGAAATCGGATCGGGTGACGGTGGTCAGTGACTTTCTTCGTCGCGAGACACGGGACGTTTTCGGCGTGGACCGCTCGATCGAGCTGATCCATAACTTTGTCAATTGCCAGCTGTATCGTCCCAGTCCGGAGCGACGCCGGAAGGAAAGGCCGCGCCTGCTGCATATCTCGAATTTCCGGCCGGTGAAACGCATTCGGGACTGCGTGCAGATTCTCGCGGCGGTGCGCAAGCATGTGGATGCCGAACTCTGGATGGCAGGAGATGGTCCGGACCGTTCGCCCGCAGAACGATTGGCCCACGAGCTGGGCGTCGCCGCCCATGTTCGATTTCTTGGAAAGCAAGACCATATCGAGCGATTGCTGCCTTCGGCGGATGTGCTCCTGATGCCGAGCGAACGGGAGGCCTTCGGCCTGGCTGCGCTCGAGGCAATGGCGTGCGCGGTTCCGCCGGTTGCTGCCCGCAGCGGCGGCGTCGAGGAGTTAATAACGGATGGCGTGGATGGATTTCTCGCTCCCGTTGGCGATATCGACCGGCTCGCGGAAGCGACCCTTAAGTTATTGACAGATCCGGTCCTTCACGCGCAAATGGCGGGTGCTGCCCGTAAGACAGCTGAGCAGCGGTTCGCCACCGACGCCATCATTCCGCAATACGAAAGGCTCTACCAGGAGTTGATTTAGCGGAAAACGATTGCCGGAACGCTGGCCAACCTTGTTGTTGCAAGCGCGCTTTTCGATGGCGGTATTCTGGAAATTCGGTTTCATTCCCCGGTCGTCCGCTCTGTGTATACCGTCCTGTTTATTTTCGGAACGCGGCCAGAGGCGATCAAACTCGCACCCCTGGTGATTCGCCTGCGGGATCACGCACCGGATATGCGCCCGCGCATTTGCGTTACCGCGCAGCATCGGGGCCTGCTCGATCAGGTCTTAGACACCTTTCGGCTTAGGACGGATCACGACTTGAATGTGATGCAGGCCGG
>CAYTVP010000408.1:0-4071 GCA_964441675.1 uncultured Solibacteraceae bacterium
CGAGATCGAGCAAAATCGCGCCCGCGCTCATGGCGAGATCGACGCCAGCATGCGTATGCTCCTCACGCAAACGGCCAGCCTCACTACCGCTCTAAAAGCACCGCAAGTCCGTGGACGCTGGGGCGAGGTGCAATTACGCCGCGTGGTCGAAATCGCCGGCATGGTGAACTTCGTCGATTTCGCCGAACAGCAGACGCTCCGAACCGAGGATGGCCGTCTCCGTCCGGACATGATTGTCCGCCTCCCCAACGAACGCACTATTGTTGTGGATTCGAAGACTCCGCTGAAGGCCTATCTCGAATCATTGGAAGCACCGGATGAGCTACAGCGCGCGGCACGCCTCCGCGATCACGCTTCGCAAGTCCGCACACATATCTCTAAGCTGGCGGAAAAGTCCTACTGGCGGCAATTCCCGGCGACGCCGGAATTCGTTGTCTGCTTCCTTCCCGGCGAAACCTTTTTCTCGGCGGCGCTCGAACAGGACCCCATGCTGATCGAGCATGGGGCGAGTCAACGCGTAATCCTTGCGACTCCCACCACGTTAATCGCCCTTCTGCGCGCAGTCGCGCATGGATGGAACCAGCAGCGCGTTGCCGAAAGCGCGCAACAGGTCAGTGATCTCGGGAGGCAGTTGTATGAGCGGCTGGCGACCATGACGGAGCATTTTTCACGGCTTGGCGACAATCTCGCGTCGAGTGTGCGGTCGTACAACCAGGTACTCGGATCGCTCGAATCCCGCGTATTACCCGCCGCGCGCAAGTTTGAGGAGTTAGGCGCTGCTACGCCCAAGCCGTTGAAAGATCCGGCCGCCATCGAGCAATATCCGCGTGATGCCCGTCAAGCAGGCCTGGATCTGTAACCTTCCTTCACAGTTGTTGCAGAAACCCCTTCCATTGGAGCGCATCCAAAGGGATGTAAGGAGTAACGGGTGATGAAACGAATATTAGGTGTATTGACCCTTGCGACCGCTCTGGCGCTCGGCGGAACGGGGAACTCCGTGAATCAAGGTACTGAGCAATTGGCGGAGCGCGTCCGCCATGAACTCGTGATGCTGCCCTGGCTCAGCGTTTACGACGATTTGAGTTTTCAGGTAGATCCGGACGGCAACGTAACATTGTCGGGGCAGGTGATTCGCCCCACATTGAGAACCGATGCGGAGCGCATCGTCAAGCGCATTGAAGGTGTGGCCCAAGTGGAGAACCGGATTGAGGTTCTGCCGCTGTCGCCATTCGATAACGGAGTCAGGCTGCGCGTTGCCCGCGCTGTCTACGGAGCACCGTCGCTGAATCGGTACGCTCTCGGCGCGCGGCCTCCCATCCGCATTATTGTCAAAAATGGCAATGTCGTTCTAAAGGGCGTGGTGCTGAATGAGGGCGATAAAAATATCGCGGGCATCCGTGCCAATGGCGTCTCGGGCGTATTCTCCGTAATCAATGAACTGCAGGTGGAGAATCGCGCCAGCTAAGTCCTCCCTACGGGCGGCAGACTGCGCTCGAGCAGCAGCTTGAGAAACTCATCCGCCGCCCGTAAAAACTTCTTTTTCCTTCGATAGATGATGCCCAGCGGGCGCTTCGGAGAACGGGGCGCCAAAGGAACTCCCACCAACCTTCCCTGTTCCACATAGGTACGAATGCTCGGTTTGGGGACCAGGCTGACACCCGAACCATGTGCCACCGCTTCCCGGATGGAGTCGATATTGTCCAGGTGGAGCACCGTATTGACCGAGACTTTCTCTTCCCGGAAAAACCGCTCGATGTGCTTTTGGATCGGCAGTTCGGCATCGAAGGCGACAAATTTCTGCCCTTCGAGATGAGTAGCATGCAAAGAAGCCATCGTAGCCAGCGGATGAGCTGGCGCCAAGGCAATCACCATTTCCTCCTGCCGCCAGAGGACAGCCCTCAGATCGCGATCCCCCCGAGGATAGCTGACGAGGCCAAGATCGGCGCGGTCGGCCCGAACCGCCTCATAGATCTTTTCCGGCCGCAGGTATTCCACCGCCAGCTCCACCGCCGGTGCCCGCTGCTTGAACGTCTCGCGTAAAGATTGAACTTCGGACAGGCCGACCGAGTAAATTGTTGCGAAGCGGACTTTCCCTTCAATCGCCTCCCGGAAGCTTCCGAGTGTGGATTCCAACTGTTCCTGTTCGTGCAGAACCCGTAAACAGAACTCCAGGTAAGCCTTTCCCGCGCGAGTTAAAACGAGGGGACGCCGGGTGCGGTCCAGAAGCGTAACCTTAAATTTTTCTTCAATTTCCCGAAGATGCTGACTTGCCGCCGATTGTGTCAACTTGTGCAACGCTGCGCCGCGGGTGACGGACCGCTCCCGGGCGATATCGCGGAACAGGGCGAGATCTTCCAAACGCACGACCGCAGTATATCATTAGAATTTCTAATAGTACAACTGGGTAGATTTAGTTTGACGAATGATGGGAAGCTGGCTATACTCAGAGACTCACCTCCCCCGAAGGAGACACATGTACCAAGTGGGTTATGCACAGGGGCTACCCCAAGCTCAAGGACTGTACCATCCGGAGAACGAACGCGATGCTTGCGGCCTGGGATTCATCGCGAACATCGATGGCAGCAAGTCTCACGAAATCATCCTCAACGGCATACAGATCCTCATCAACCTCACGCATCGCGGAGCCTGCGGCTGCGATCCGGATACGGGTGACGGGGCAGGCATCCTGATCCAGATACCCCACCGTCTCTTCGTCAAAGAGTGCGCCAAGCTTGGCATCACGCTGCCCGAGGAGGGCAAATATGGCGTCGGCATGTGTTTCCTGCCGGTCCAGCGCCAGCAGCGCCTGGTAACAAAAGGAATCCTGGAGCGGATCGCCGAAGAAGAAGGATTGAAGCCGCTCGGCTGGCGGGACACACCGCTCAATAGCGATGCGATCGGACGCCTTGCTCGCGACTCGCAGCCGTATATTGAGCAATTTTTTGTTTCCTGCGGCGATTGCGCGGACCAGGATGAGCTCGAGCGCCGGCTCTACGTCGTTCGCAAGCGTGCGGAGCAGGAGGTCGCCACCAGCGACCTTCGTGATAAGAGCTTTTTCTACCTTCCGTCGCTTTCGTCCCGCACCATAGTCTATAAAGGGCTGCTGCTAGCCCCGCAGATTCCGCAGTTTTACAAGGATCTGACTGACCCCGATGCGGTCAGCGCGCTTTGCCTGGTTCACCAGCGGTTTTCGACGAATACATTTCCCACGTGGCAGCTGGCGCACCCCTATCGTTTCATCTGCCATAACGGGGAGATCAACACCGTCAAGGGCAATGTGAACTGGACTTATGCCCGTCAGGAAGTGATGGCGTCCGAGTACTTTGGCGACAAGCTGAAGGAGATGTTTCCGGTCATCCGGCGCGAGCAGAGCGATTCCGCCTGCCTCGATAACGCCGTGGAGCTGCTGTGTCTCGCCGGGCGCGAGCTTCCGCACACGATGGCCATGCTGATCCCGGAGGCCTGGGATGCGGATCCGACCATGTCGGCTGAGAAAAAAGCTTTTTACGAGTACCACGCTTCTCTGATGGAGCCGTGGGACGGTCCGGCCGCCGTGGCGTTTACCGATGGGCAAATCATCGGCGCAACTCTCGATCGCAATGGACTGCGCCCCGCGCGTTACCTGGTTACCCATTCCGGCCAGCTGATTATGGCCTCGGAGGCCGGCGTTCTGCCGGTCAAGCCGGACGATGTCGCCTTCAAAGGCCGCCTGCAACCCGGCAAAATGCTTCTGGCGGATCTTTCCGAAGGTCGCATAATTCCCGACGAGGAATTAAAGGAACGGCTGGCCAGGCGGCGGCCTTACCGTGAATGGCTGAACGAAAATCAGATTCTGCTGGACGAGTTGCCGGAACCTCCGCGCGTGTACGAGTTCGACCAGAAGACGCTGCTTGAGCGGCAGCGCTGTTTCGGCTATACCGACGAGGATCTGCGAGTAATTCTCACGCCCATGGCCACCAATGGCGAAGAGCCGATCGGCTCGATGGGCGCGGACACTCCGCTTGCGTGTCTCTCGGGCAAGCCGCAGCTACTGTTCAACTATTTCAAACAGCTGTTTGCACAGGTCACCAA
>CAYTVP010000409.1:0-2822 GCA_964441675.1 uncultured Solibacteraceae bacterium
GCATGGTTTAGCCACAGCAAGTTGGCGGCGCTGGGAAAAAGATCGCGCGTATTGCCGGCCGCCGCAGCCTGGGCAACCGAAGAATTTTCGCAACGCATTGGTCCGAGAATACGTTAATTAGATGTGAAGTCGTGGGTTCTGCAATCCACGACGGGGGATATACTGGTGGCGAGGTGCCGGGTATGAAGCGATTGTTATCAATACTCCTGTTGGCGTCTGTGACATTTGCCGGCGACAAAACCGACAAGGAAGACAAAAAGAAAGATAAAGAAAAAGCCGAAGAGCCTTCGAACAAAAGCAAAAAGAAGGATCCGGACGAAATCGGAAATCGCGACGTCGACGGAAAGCTGAACTTCTACTCGATAGAGAAGGAGATCGCTCTTGGGAAGGGTATGGCGCAGGATGTCGAGCGCCAGTCGAAGATCATCGACGACCCGCTCATTTCCGAGTACGTCAACCGCCTGGGGCAGAATCTTGTTCGTAATTCCGACGCCAAGGTACCTTTCACGATCAAAGTTGTGGACAGCGAGGAAGTGAACGCGTTCGCCCTTCCGGGCGGCTTTTTCTTCGTGAACTCCGGGCTGATTATGACAGCTGAGACCGAAGCAGAACTCGCCGGTGTAATGGCGCATGAGATCGCGCACATCGCCGCGCGGCACGGCACTCGCCAGGCGACACGCGGCCAGTTGGTGAACTATGGAACGATTCCGCTGATCTTCCTCGGCGGGTGGGCGGGTTACGGCATCCGGCAGGGCGCCAGTATTCTCATTCCTCTCGGGTTCATGCAGTTTTCTCAGGCATTTGAACGGGAAGCCGATTTCCTGGGCCTCCAGTATCTCTATAAGAGCGGCTACGATCCGACGGCCTTCGTCGATTTCTTTGAAAAACTCCAGTCTAAGGAAAAGCGGAAACCGGGCACGATGTCGAAGCTGTTCGGATCGCACCCTCCGACTGACGATCGGATCAAGGATTCGCAGAAGAACATCGAGACGATCCTCGAAGCAAGACCGGAATATGTTGTGACAACGTCCGAATTCGAGAACGTGAAGAATCGGCTGGTGGCGATGCATAACAAGCGGAAGATCGACCCGGCAGATGACAACCGTCCTCGCCTGCGGCGCGCTCCGGGCGGCGGTAACGTTCCGGTGGATGACGATACCGGCGAAGAGAAAAAGCCGAAGGCCGACCAGGACGAACGGCCCACTCTGAAGCGGCGTCCCAGCAACTAAGTCTCCAGATATCCTTTTTCCGTAACAAGTCCGCAACAAAAGCCCGGTCCAACCGGGCTTTTGTTTTTCTTGTGCTTTTTGGTACCGTAACGTCCATTTTTCATACAGGGGCGCACGTCCGGGTGTATAGTAAAACGCACGGAAGGGGCGTTACGCATGGCGCATGGACGTCTGGTTTGCTCTTTAGTGCTCATTCTGCCGCTCGGAGCGGTGGATGTTGGCCGGATACAGGCTCTCGAAGCCAAAGGAGCTGCTGCGGAAGCAAGAGCGGTACTTGCGGACGCCGCCAACGCGGCGGGCGCTACTGCCGAAGATCGCATCGCGTTTGCCGAGTTTCTCGACCGCCGCCGCGACCCGGCCGTGATTCCCGCATATGAAGCAGCTCTGCGAGAGGTTCGCGATCCGGCGAAGTCTCAGCAAATCGAACGCCGGCTGAAGCTGCTGCGCGCGCTCGCGAGCGATGCCGGATCTCCGGCGTCAACGGACGAGGCAACGGCGTTCATTCCCGGACCGCTGCGAAGCTTCAACCGGATGGCGGCCATTTCCGCCGATCTGCGGTCGGAAGACATCCTCCCCGCCCTGGCCCGAAACATCGTAACCAACGGCTACCAGGCTTCTTCTGGCAACGAAGCGCTGGTGCAGACAGAGTATTTGAAACTGGTGGTTCGCTATCTTTCCCAAGCCAGAGAATTGGAGAAGCTGGCAGGATCCGGCCAGATGATCCGGGTTGAGGAATGTGATTCAACTGCGACTGCGGACCTGCTGAAAGTTCTCGGCTATCGGATGCGCGGCGCCTGCGGAAGCGACGTGGTGCTCGAAACGGTGAATGCCTCCCGGGCATTTTTGACTATCGATTCCGGCTTCCCGCTTGCGCAGCTTGAGCAGTCCCTGCGCATCAACAAGCCATTCGAGTACGATTTCCGGCCTTCCGCAGTCACAGTTCTGTACGGCGAGCAATACTGGGCGGAGGCCCGAAACAAAGGGGCATCTGAGAACTTCGTCGATCAATTGATCGCCGATCCGGCACTTTGCCGCCTCTATCTGGGGTTGTCGAAGCTCGACCCGGAAACGTCGGGAGAGCTGCGAACCAATATTCCGGTGCAGCGGCTGAAGGCATTTGCTCACGTTCTCGACTTCTTCGGAGGAATGTTCGAGATCCGTGACGGCAAAGCTGTTGTGCCTGGGGCTCCGCGATCGGTGCCCGGGTGGTCCAAGCTGGCAGGAAAAACGCCCGACAATGGAGCAGAGTTCCTCGCGGCCGTCATCGCTAAGGACGACGGCTGGCTGGCCAGCTATTTCGACGCCACGGCGCGCATTCACGGGAAGACGCAGGAGTATCTGACGGACCCGCAGCGCATGGAGCGGTATTACACGGCCATCCGCGGCCGGATTACCAGTCCCGGCCCCGCGCGCCCGGTGTTCCGCGCGAACACCGATATGATGCTGCTCACTACGCGGCTCCGGATCGAACCCGACGGCCGTCCCCATATTCCCGGCAGCGTCGACAACTGGCGGACGCTTTTCCAGACAAATCCGCATGGAAAGTACGACGGTAAGCTGACGAAATCCGCCGCCGGCTGGAAGGAGCCGGAT
>CAYTVP010000409.1:2832-4070 GCA_964441675.1 uncultured Solibacteraceae bacterium
ACGACGTCATCCGGCTCCTTCCAGCCGGATGACGTCGTCGAGGCCCTGTTTGCGCTCAGCCGAAAGGCTGTGGAAAACGAACCGCTGAAAATTTTCCTCGCGCTCAGCGATGTCAATCGCCGCCGCAGTACGCCGTTGCAATCTTCGACGGTAGATCGCATGATGCGCGATTTCCGCGGCTACAGTTCTCAGTACACAATTTTTGCGGAGGGGGCGAGCGTCCGCGACGAAACGATCATTCAGTTTCTCGATACAGCGGCGGCCATCACTTCAGTACGCGACCAGCAGATGCGCTCGGAAGCGGCGGGCTTGATGCAGGGTCTCACCGGCCTCTGGCAGATTTTCTACCGGCAAGGGCTGATTCCCGCAAGCGAGGCTGACACCGTCTTGCGGACGATCTTATCCAGCTTCTCGAAGCCCAAAGACTCGCTGAATCTGTTCGACGCCGGCCGCGCGGGAGTAAAAACGCTTCTTGCCGCCACTGGCGCCAACGCGGATGCCAAGCCTCAGGACCGCATGCTGGATCTGCTTTCCGGCGAAAAGGAAGTGACGGATTACGAGGTCCACACCCGGCTGCTGCAGGATATGATGCGGATCTTCGAGTCGCAGCGTCTGGTTTCACTCGACACGATTTTCGACCTGGCGGACAATCTGGAATCTGTTGCGAAGGGCGGAAAGTTAAATACACAACTGGTGGGACGGCTTTCGTCCCGGATTCAGGAAATCCAACCCGCCCGCATCTCGCTGAGCGGTGCCGAGAAAAATGCCATGGCGTTCGGTTACTACACCGAAAAGCACATCGACCGGCAGCGGAAGGTGAATTTCCGGGCCTTGGCCGAGAAGTACGGGAACGATCCGGAGAAGTTGAAAGAAGCACGCGGACAACTGCTGCCGTTCCTGCGCGACACAATCGTTGGATTGAACTATCTGCACTATGCCCCACCCGGCGCGCAGATTCTGTTCACGAATCCATTGTTTGTCCGCAGCCACGACTTTATCGGACTGCAGGGAACTAACCAGACCTGGCGCTCGACCGAGGTGTTCGGCTCGGGCTGGCCATCGAGCGGCGGAGGCCGCCTGGTGGGATCGCTCTCACACCTGCCCTATGCCCTGGCCGAGGCGGAGCAGAACTTCCTCATTCCTACGCGCGAACAGGCATTGATCTGGGGAGACCTGGTTCCCCAAATGATCGTCAGTGCAACCGTGCCGCGCTGGTGGAGCGTCACGCCGAGCCAGAT
>CAYTVP010000410.1:0-4066 GCA_964441675.1 uncultured Solibacteraceae bacterium
GCCCGATCCCCGAAGGGGTACGAGCTACGGCATACGTGCGCGGAGGGGAGATAAGCGGACCGCGACTGCGCGGGAAGGTGCTTCCAGTCGGTGGAGACTGGCTGCTGCTCCGAACTGACGGCATCGGTTTGGTGGACGTCCGTTTGACCCTGCAGACGCAAGATGACGCGTTGATTTATATGACCTACACGGGCGTTCTTGATCTTGGTGCCGATGGGTACAACCGATTCCTCGCTGGCGAGATGCCGCCAACGTTTCCCGTGCGCATTGCACCCAGATTCCAGACAGGTCACAAGGATTATCTGTGGTTGAACAGACTCCAGTGCCTCGGGATCGGAGAAGCTGACATCGGCATTTCCAAAGTAGCCTACGATGTTTACGCAGCTATGTAGGAGTAGGCATGTTTTGCTTACTACGGATCGTCCCCGGAGCACGGAAGTACCTCAGAGATCTGCGACCAGCGTTCAAAGGCTAGGGAACGAAGAGTCCCCTTACCGGAACAGTAATCCAGGCACGCTCAATAGAGAAATTTGGGTAGTTTCGACACAAAGAATCTAAGTAAGGAAAAATGTTTTGTCCCATTGCAGTGAGAATTTCGCGAAGGCTGCTATGAGGCGACAAACTTCCCTCTAACTCTTGCGGTAAGGAGATCGCGGAATGCTCAGGAGTATTCTTCGCGCCGGGTTTATTGTGCCCATATTTCTAATGGTAGGTATCCTATACGGCCCGTTGGCGGCACAGGAATACGTCGTTGTGGGAGCCTATGGCAGCCGTAACGCATACCGCAATTCCACGACTTGGATTCAGATCTCGAGCGGCTGGTATAGCTTGCAGGATTTCACGGTAAATCCATCCGGAAATACTCTCAAAATACCGGGTAATTCTTTTAAAAATAATGCATTAGTACACGTCTTTTCTTCTGATGTTCTTCCTTATCCATTAACGAGGGATTCCGTCTACTATGTGTGCGACGTCACGCCGGACATGGTACGGTTGGCCTACTATGGAACCTCCGGCTGCTCCGCGACCGCCCGAGTGGAGTTTCAGGATGCGGGCACCGGCCGGCTGAGCATTGGCCAGTCAGCGCGCTTCAATCATGTGTTGATCGATTCCACCTTGGCGGGATTACCTGCGGGCACAGTCTCGGAGATCTGGTGCGGCACCTTGGGCCGGTGTCAAACGTATGGTTCTCAGAGCACAGGAAAGGTTTACTCGTACGCGGGCGCATCGACGATCTATCTGAAGCTGAGGATTCCCGCCGATGCGCCGCTCGGGCCGTACAAACTGACGTTGAAACTGGAGCCGATCGGTTCGCCAGTCGAGTACGTCGATTTTCCGATTCAAATCCACCCTGAAGTGTCTTCTGGTCCCCAAGCTAGCGCGATGTACGGCTCGCATACCAGTCTTCTTGCACCGCCGCTGCCCGAGGTGCACAAATGGGAATCCACGATGAGATCTCTCGCCGCCAAATGGTGCGATGCCTCCGATCCGGCACAGGTGATGTATTTTGGCGTGGAAACTCAGGTCTGGTTCTACGACGGCGCAGATGTTTACTACAAGATTGCCGACTATTTGAAGAACCCCGCCTGGCAAGCCTGCGGAACCAACATCGCGAGGCAGTATCGCGATTACGTAATCGCAAACAAAGGCAAAGTACCTGGTTGGCGCGTTTTCCCGAGAGGATTAGCCCGGGCATATGAGTTAACCGGAGATTCATCCTATCGGGATGCAGTCGCGTACCTGGCTCTTAACGGTCTGATGGCTCCTTTCGGCGGACAGGTCAGGGACGACTATATACGCGAGACAGCGTTTGCATTGGAGTCGATGGTGACCTACGAAAGGCTCACTGGAAAAAGAGCGCCGAAACTGACTACCGCCGCGGATCTTCTGCTCGGTATATTCGATCAGTTATTCGTTTCTGACACGTTTACCTATCACCAGATTTTTATGGATGGGCTCGCCATGCGGGCATTGATCGACTATTGGGACTTGACTCGCGATCCGCGTGCTCCCCTGGCAATTAAGATTGCTCTCGATTGGATCTGGGACCATGCCTGGCTTCCGGCGAAGAAGAGGCTGATGATCAATCCAGAGCTGCTCGGGCCGCGATGTTTTTGGGGTTGTCAACGGCCCGATACGGGGTTAATCAACCTGACAGCGCCCGCGTATGCATGGTATTGGACGTACTCCGGCGACTGGACATATCTCGAGCGCGGAGATGCAATGTTTTCCCATGCACTGGATGAAGACATTTCGTTCTCCGGCAAGATCTTCAGCCAGAACTATACGTGGTCCTTTGACTACGTCAAATGGAGAGCGCCCAAAGGATTCTTCTACTGAGCTTTGTCCCTAGTAGGGAACGCCGGCCATCCAGTATCCCCCGCGCGTGCGAACTTCAACGCCCGGCCGGTTTACCTGCACCTGAATCGTGTGATAGCCGCCCTCTATCTTGTTGTTCGGGTTGTAGCTCAACAGGTACTGATTCTGTAGTTCCTCGCCGATGCGATGCATAGCATCCTCAAGCCCCTTAAGGCCGACGAAGTTCTCCTCGGCGGTGCCTGTGTATTTGGCGTAGACCTCTTGCGGGTTGTCGACAAAAACGGCCTTCGATGCGGTGAAAATTTCCTTAATCAGCGGGAAGACGCTGCCGTAGGTGCCACCATAGCCAAGCTGCATAGCAGTGTTTGGCGTCGAGGGCGCCCCGTTGATGGGAGGCAGCGCGGACGGCGGTACTGGTGAGGGGCGCGGCGGCTGATCCTGCGTGCGAACCTTATTCAGCCATCGCGACATGTTCACGGGGTACACCATGACGTTATGCATCTGGACATCGGTAAGGGCTTCTTTCAGGCGCCCACCGCTTCCGTTATCTTTCGTCTCGGCGATCAGCAGGACCACGCGGCGGCGGTTTGCCGGGCGATTCTTCAGCAGCCGCACGGATTCGATGACTGCATCGTTGAGACGGGAAGCCCGTCCGCCGGGGCGAAGATTCTGAAGCGACTCGTTAAACTTTGCGCTGTCATTGGTGAAATCGCAAATCTGCTCTACACGATGGTCGAACTGAATGATCGCGGCTTCTCCCTCTTCACCGAGAACAAGCTGCTCCAGCATCGCACCCATCTTCTTCAAAGAGGGCAGAACCTGCTCGGTGGCGGCGCTACGCTGTATGGCCACCACCATGGAGATCGGAATATAGCTGACATCCTGCCGTATGGTTTGTAGCTTGCCGTTGTCCAGCAGCTTGAAGTCTTTGGGCTCGAGGCCCGTGACGAAGGTTCCGTCGGGGCGTACCACCGTCGTCGGCGCGATGACAATGCTTAAGGTCTCACGGATGACCAGATCTTTCTGATCGGCACTTTCCGGATTCGCGGCGGGAGGCGGCGGTTGCGTAGTCGATTGCGATGTCGGCGGCTGCTGAGCGATCAGGCCGAGCGCCGTCATCAGGGCTGCCAAAAGTTTCATTTTCTTGTCTTCCTCGCGAAGTCTTTGCTTTTTCCGCCGGTCTTGGTCAAAAGGTAAACATCTTGAATTTCTATGGATTTATCAAGAGCTTTCGTCATGTCATACACCGTCAATGCCGCCACGGTGGCCGCTGTCAGCGCCTCCATTTCGACGCCGGTTTGACCGGTCGTTGCCGCCGAGGCTACGAGTTTGATGCCGCTGCGGCCAACAGAGGTTTCGACATCTATAAAAGAAAGCGGCAGCGGATGACACATCGGAATCAGTTCCGCCGTTCTCTTCGCCGCCACGATCCCGGCAATACGCGCCGTTTCCAGCGGATTTCCCTTAGGATTATCATCGAGTGCGCGCAGGACTTTCGGAGACATCCGTACGATGGCTTGCGCGGTTGCCGTGCGCCGGGTTTCCACCTTGCTAGAAACATCGACCATTCGCGCGCGACCGGCCTTATCGTAATGAGACAGTTTCTTCATTTGCTCAGCACTCCGATCGTATCGCCTTGAGACCAGTACTCGCGATCTGCCGCAGCGGCCAGAAAAGCGTTGGCCCGAACCAGAGCCGGAACGTCGCTTGAACCCTGCCAGTGCACCGGGTAAACCATGCCGTCCTG